>JAWOFA010000001.1:0-9823 GCA_046482505.1 Desulfuromonadaceae bacterium
ATCGCCGAACAGAATCAGACCGATGCGATCGCCCTGGCGCTGGGCAATAAAGTCGTTGGCCACCACTTTCAGGGCGGTCAGGCGCTCAATCTGCTGTCCCCGGAGGGTGAAGTCCGGGGTATCCATACTTCCGGAGAGATCCACGCACAACAGCAGGTCGCGCCCCGCCATGGGTAACTTAATCGGCTCCCCGAGCCACTGCGGGCGCGCACACGCGAGCACCAGCAGGACCCAGATCAACCCCAGCATCAACATACGCACACGGGATCTGGCT
This sequence comes from Desulfuromonadaceae bacterium, assembly GCA_046482505.1. Classification (GTDB taxonomy): domain Bacteria; phylum Desulfobacterota; class Desulfuromonadia; order Desulfuromonadales; family Desulfuromonadaceae; genus JAIVHC01. The sequence continues at coordinate 275 of JAWOFA010000001.1, forward strand.
CCCCTCGAGGCGTGGGTCGGGAGGATGGCAAAAGGGGCGAGGCGCGGCACCCACAGCGCCGCCCCTTTCTGTTCGCTGTGTGGGGGGAAAAAGCGATACACCAGCAGGGGCAAGAGCAGCAGAACCCCGGCCCAGGGCCACGCAAACGTCAACATATCTTCCTCCCGGGCTGGGGGTGGGATTTAGCGCGGGATCCCTTTTTACCCTGTAGAGGGGGCAGATTATCTATCCAGCGCCGGCTCAATTCCACCAGCGTGCGGGTATTCACTTCGGTCTCCAGCACAGGACGGTAAGGAGCATCCGCTAAACACTGCCCCTCTCCGGCACTGAATGGATGCGCTTCAGCCTTTGCTCCGAGGGTGCGATCGAGAAATTCGAGCCATTCCCTCCCCGCAAGACCGACAGAGTCAGGATAGTGGAGATTGGCGATCCGGCGCAGGAGAACAGAGATCTCACGCACCAGGGTTTCGGGATCGCTTTGATATTGCTCTTCCAGGCGCTCCAGGTGGCGCAGGGCCACGCGCTGATAATAGCGCTGCCGCCGTTTTCGACGCCAGAGCCACACCAGTACCAGCGCCATGACGATAACGGCACCCAGCCCCCACCACGCAGGTGCCAGAGGCCACCAACTTACGCTGTCGGGGATATGGATATCGCGCAGTTGTGCAAGGGGATCTGCGCCCTGAGTCTGCAGCATCAGCGCCTCCGTGGTTCCAAAGGACGGATTTGATCGACACAAACCGCCAAGGAGTCGGTGGTGGAGCAGGGGATGTATGCAGCCCCACGGGTGCGGCAGAACTGCTTCAGCCTTTCACAGTGGGCGGCAAAACCCTGCGCATAGGTGGTGCGCACCCGCGCATCGAGGTGGAGTTGCATGTGTTTGCGCCCATCGGTTAAGGGATATACACCCCCCGGCGGGAGATCGGCTTCAAAGGGATCATAACAGTGCACCAGGCACAGATCGCAGTGACGAGTAAGGAGGGCTATCTGCTTTTCCACCCCTGCATTCCACTGACTGAAATCACTTATGATTACTATAAAGCTTCCGGGGCGCACCACGCGCTGCATCTGATCCAGGGTGTGTTCCAGGCGCTGGTATGGTTCAAACGGCTGGTGCAGATCGCGCTCCCACACCGGATCCGTCACCATCTCGCGCAGGACGCGCAATACCGCATTTTTCCCCAGTTGTGGACGCAATCCGAGGGTGCGCTCCTCGGAAAACAGAAACGTGCCGAATCGATCGTTGTGCTGGAGGGCCTGCCACCCCAGCAGGGCGGCGAGGCGCGAGGCCTGGACCGCCTTAAAGCATCCGCGCGTGGCAAAAAACATCGGGCGTCGGTAGTCGAGCGCCACCAGAACCGGGCGTTCGCGCTCTTCGTCAAATACCTTGGTATGCGCCCTGCCGGTCCGCGCGGTGACGCGCCAGTCGATAAGGCGCACATCGTCACCGGGCTGATACCCGCGCACCTCCGCAAAGGTGATCCCCCGCCCCTTGGCGCGCGAACGATAGCCCCCTTCGGCTGCGGCACGGCTCAGATTTCGGTGGCGCTTAAGCTGCACCAACTCCTGACGCCGGGCGATGAGATCGGGCAGGTCGATGCGGACCGCGCTGGTGTCACTTGCTGCTTCCGGCATACGGCAGACTCCTATGGCAGAGGTACGCGGGCGAGGAGTTCCCGAATGAGGTGATCACAGTTGATTCCCTGCGCCTGGGCTTCGTAGGTAAGGAGAATCCGGTGGCGCAGGACGTCGTAAGCGAGGCTCTGGATATCCTCCGGGGTTACATAGTCACGCCCGCTGAGCCATGCGCGCGCACGCGCACATCGATCGAGAGCGATGGTGGCGCGCGGACTCGCACCGTACTGAATCCACCCGGCGAGATCCTCCCCGTACGCCAGAGGTTCGCGCGTGGCCATGATCAACTGCACCAGATATTCCTCCAGATTGGGGGCGAGATACAACCCCAGCACCTGACGCCGTGCCTGCAGGAGCTCGGCGCGGCTGATTTCATCCCTGGGTGCTTCGGTAGCACCAGGTGCCGTTTCATTCTGTGCTTCCGCGCGTGCCAGCTGAAGGATCTTGCGCTCCGCCTCCACCGCGGGGTAGTCGATGGTTACATGGAGAAGAAAGCGATCCAGTTGCGCTTCGGGGAGAGGATAGGTGCCCTCCTGCTCGATGGGGTTCTGAGTCGCCATCACCAGAAAAGGTTCACTCATGGGATAGGTGGTGTGCCCGATGGTTATCTGGCGCTCCGCCATGGCTTCAAGCAGAGCGGACTGCACCTTCGCCGGCGCACGGTTAATCTCATCGGCCAGGATCAGATTGTTGAACAGCGGCCCCTCGTGAAACGCAAAGCTCCCTTCCTGGGGACGATACACCTCGGTACCGGTGAGATCCGCCGGAAGCAGGTCCGGAGTGAACTGAATACGGTGAAATTCCCCCTCGACATATTCGGCCAGGAGGCGGATAGCGCGAGTTTTAGCCAGCCCCGGTGCACCTTCCACCAACATATGCCCATCGGCGAGTAGAGCAATGAGCAGTCGATCAATCAATTTGGGCTGCCCGATTATGCGTCCCCCCAGGGCTTCACCCAACGCAACAAAACGCTTCTGTAACGATTCCATTCCCTGTGTCCTCGTGTGCAAGAGAGTAAAATGTACATCTTTATATTTAAAATACGGCTAGAAGAGTAATAACAAAGGTGGGTAAAATCAAGGGAGGCAGAACAGAACTGTGCGGAAGCACAGTGTTTTTCAGAAAAAAACAGGTTTTGCTATACAAAAAGAGTCTGAACAAAATTATGCAATATCAGGAACAGGTAGACGTACATGGGTGACTGTACCCTGACCCAGGGTACTTTCAACCTGTATATCGCCCTGATGGGCTTCGACAATATTTTTGGCGATTGACATCCCCAGCCCCAGTCCGCGTACGGCAGTATCGGTCCCGTCGACGCGGTAGAATTTGTCAAAAACGTGTTCCAACTGAGCAGGGGTCATGCCGATCCCCTCATCGCTGATTGTAAGAAAAAAACTCTTCGTATCAGTATGGGTTTCTATGCTGATGGTTCCACCCTGGGGAGAATATTTTACGGCGTTGCTGAGCAGGTTTTCAATAACCTGTGCCATCTTGTTGACATCAATCAACAAAGGGGTCTCTATATCTTTGAGTTGACAAACAAAATGATGCGCGCGACTGCTGTCGCGGTATTGGCCGATAAGAAAGTCCAGCGTCTGCGTAAGAGAGACGTATTCTTGATCCAGCGTAATTAACCGCCCTGCCTCAATACGGCTCAGGTCGAGCATATCATCGACAATAGCGGCAAGGCTTTCAGTTTTGTTCGAGATAATCTGCAGATAATCGCGGCGCTCCTGCTCAGATAGATTCTGTGATTCCAGAAGCAGATCGGAGAAGCCCAACATCGACGCCAACGGGGTTCGCAGCTCGTGGGCGGCGGTAGATATAAACTCACTTTTCAATTGAGCCATTTCGCGACTGCGGGTGACATCCTGCAACAGGGTAATGGCACCGCTGGGAATTAACTCTTTGTCGTAAATGGGTGAAAAGCGTGCCTGGATAATACGCATCTCCTGATGGCTATTGTCCATCATCTCCACATCGATAGCTGCGGTCTCTTTTTCCAAGGAAAGGATTGCACCAAGTTCATCACTGAACAACTGATCTTTGACAATATCTTCCACTAGATGACTAACGGCCTTATTTTCATCCACATCGAGGAGTTTCTGGGCTGCACGATTGATCATCACGACATGGTGACTGCGATCCGAGACGATCAGTCCGTCAGTCAGCGAGGTAAGGATTGCTTTGATATTGTTCCGTGCGTCTTCTGACTCCTCAAGGGCCTTTTTCAGTTCGAGTTCCGTCGCTTTCTGCTGGGAGATATCCTTGTGGGTTCCAGTCAGACGCAGGGGACTTCCATGCTGATCACGGCTCACCACCATTCCGCGACCGAGAATCCATTTCCACTCCCCATCCCTTGTCTTCATACGGAACTCATTGACAAAGTGTGATATCTCACCGCGCATGCATCGCTCCATAACCGGGCGCGCCTTTTTCATATCCTCGGGGTGGATCAATCTTTCCCACTGTTCAATGCGGTGTTCGATCTCTTCGGGCTCATACCCAAGCATGCGACACCAGCATTCATCTACAATGTTGCTGCCGCTGGGGACGTCCCAGTCCCAGAAGCCGTCCTGCGAGCCATCCAGAGCGAGGCGCAGGCGTTCCTCCTTTTCGTAAATTATCTGCTCAGCTATTTTTCGAATGTGCAGGTTCCACAATAAGAGACCGACCAGAATAATTAACAAAGCTCCGGCAACCGTCAGGAGCCAGAAGTTCTTTTTCGGCACCGGGTAGAATCCTGGCGGTTGATTAATGATCCTGCTGCCGGAAGGGAGTTGTGAAGCCGCTATACCGAAGCGTTTCAGCTCTGCATGGTCAAACATGTAGATATTTGCTTCCCCTGTGATAACAGGGAGCTGTTTGGCAGAGGTTCCCGAGAGGATCCGGGCCCCAAGACGCGCTGCCTCTTGGCCCAGGGCCTCGCTGCTGATCAGCTTGCCGCCCAAGAGTCCATAGCCTAAGAAAAAATCCCAGAAACTGTAAATCGGAACCGGGGAGTCACGCCTAAGGGCTGCAATCGATTCGCGGAAGGATAAAACCGTTCCATCGCTGCGCGTCAGTACACTGCTGAGAAAGATCACTTGCCCTGTTTGAAGCTCGGCAGCCCTTCTTTGCAACTCATCGACCGGGATATCGCGCCACGTACTGAACTTTAGCTCGTCCCTGTAACCCTGCAGGCTGCGCTCAATGTCCTGATTAATAGCCAGATCCGTGGCTCCAAGGCTGCTGCCGACCAGAATTAATTCGCGGGTCTGCGGGTGCAGCTGCAACGCCACATCAAGGGTTTCTTCAACGCTGAGATCTTCCGCCACCCCGGTGATGTTATCTGCCTCTGCCAACTGATCGGGATCAAAGTCATTTACCCCGCTGAATACCACGGGGGTGCCACCAAACAGCTCTTTGTGTTGTTTCAGCGCCAGATTGTAGGCATCATTGTCCGTTACCAGAACCAGATCGAAATCCAGGTCCCGCAACTTGTAATGAAGTAAGTCTGAATAGTGTTCAAGATACCCTCCGCCGGGGTTGCGCTTGGTGTCCATGTATTCCACGTGGAGACGTACCGGAACCCTGCTGGCCTCAAACTGCTGCTCAATCCCTTTCATCTGGCCATCGGTCCAGGTCAGTCCGGCATGGTAGGAATGAAGAACCAGAACATTATGCAGCGAGTCCGCATGCAGGATACCTGGAAGGGGCAAACTACTCCATAGAAGGAGAAGAGACATGATGCGGATTGTATGAATTGCCCGAATATGCATGCGAGGCCCCCGGGAGAACAGTATTTGTAGTATGCCGGAAACAAGAACGTGAAAAGTCTAATTATCTGTAGCTTACATTGTAACCCAGTAGCAGCCATCTCGCAAAACATGAAGTGCGTGTCTTTAATTTAATCCGTAAAAAATTCGACAGCTATAGATAAGCGAATCTGAATATATGGTGATAGAGCAGGGTTATTACCGGAACACACTCGAAGATTAAGCTTAAAGGAAGCATCCCCCGGCAAATTCCTGGAGCCATATTGAACAAAAGCAATAATGAGAACGTATCCAACTCTTCATTTAATTATGCCCGGCATGATCCTTGACCCGGTGAACAGCTGGTGCGATGATACGCGACACCACTGAATTGGATATGCTGCCGAAGCTGATATACTTTTCCAAACAAGTCCCAAGAAGGGTGTAAATATGCGAAAATGCTTTGCTATAGAAGCAAGTCAGAATCTTTCACGTGATTGTTTCATATGTGGAGTGGAAAATAAGTATGGAGTTAAGACACGCTTTTACCAGAGCCGCGATAAAGAGGTAATTGCGGTGTTTACCCTCCTCTCCCAACATCAGAGCTATCCGGGAATCGCCCACGGCGGGCTCTCAGGTGCAATCCTGGATGAAACCATCGGGCGCGCCATTATGCCATACCACGATCAGAACACCTTTGGGGTTACCCTGGATCTGCACATGCGCTATCGGCACCCGGTACCACTGGATACCCAGCTACACGCCATCGGACGCGTTACCCGTGAACAGGGACGTACCTTTGAAGGGAGCGGCGAACTACTCCTTCCCGATGGGAAGGTGGCGGTGAGCGCGCACGGGAAATACATCAAGCGGCGTGCGGAGCAGATCGCCGATGCGAGCTTTGAAACCGAAGCGTGGTTTGAGCCGCGAGATCCTACACCACAGCATATCGAAGTCGCCACGTCCAAGAAGTGATGCTTTTCATTTAAAAGAGCAAAATGGAGCCCCGTATATGGCAGAACATCAGGAAATGCACACCGACCTGCAACACCTGCAAACCATTCTGGACAGTGTTTCCGATGGGGTGTTTACTGTGGATAATGATATGTGCATCACCCTGTTCAACCGCGGAGCGGAACTTATCACCGGTTTCTCACGCGCGCAGGCGCTGGGCCAGCCCTGTTGCGAGATCTTCCGCACCAATGCGTGCTTTGACAACTGTCCGTTGCGTCAAGCTATTAACAGCGGCAAAAACATCAACAATCGCGAAGTTACCATCCTGGATTGCGACAATCGCGAAATCCCCATATCCGTCAATGCAGCCGTGCTTCTCAATCTCGAAGGGGAAGCGATCGGCGGAGTTGAGACCTTCCGTGACCTGTCCCAACTGCGTGCCCTGAACGGTGAAATCCGCAAGAAATTCAGCTTTCAGGATATGATCAGCCGCAACCACAAAATGCAGCAGCTCTTTGATATAATCCCCGATGTGGCGGAAAGCGACGTTACCGTTCTGCTCCAGGGAGAGAGCGGCACCGGCAAAGAGCTCTTTGCACGCGCGCTGCACAACCTGAGTGCACGCAAGGATCATCCCCTGGTGGTGATTAACTGCGGCGCCCTGCCGGAGCAATTGCTTGAAGCGGAGATCTTCGGAGTGCGCAAAGGGGCATACACCGGTGCCACCATGGATCGGCAGGGACGCCTCGCGACCGCAGAAGGGGGAACCCTGTTTCTCGATGAGATTGGTGATCTACCCTTGTCCCTGCAGGTAAAACTCCTGCGGGTCATGGAAAACCGTGAGTACCAGCCCCTTGGCAGCGACGAGACCAGGGTAGCTAATGTGCGCTTTGTCACCGCGACCCATCACGACCTGGCGGAATTGGTGGAACAAAAGCACTTCCGCCGCGACCTGTTCTACCGCCTGAACATCGTTACCCTTAAAATTCCCCCCCTTAAAGAACGTCAGGAGGATATTCCCCTCCTTCTCGATATCAGTCTGGAGCGCTTCTGCAACAAACACGGGAAGAAGATTCACACCTTCAGTCCCGAAGCAATGGAACTCCTTCTCAACCATCAATATACGGGTAATATCCGCGAGTTGATCAATCTCGTTGAACGCGCGGTTATACTATGTCGCGGTGCGCAGATAGAACCGCAACACTTACCAATGAAACCGGAAGCTACGCCGCTACACAAATCTTCGACCCCTGTAAGTGGAGCTGACCTCAAGCTTCTATTAAAACGCTTTGGGGGGAAAAAATCCCAGGTAGCTGTTCACCTTGGGATAGACCGAACCACCTTGTGGCGCTGGTTGAAAAAAAACGATATTGAGTAATAAACGTTGCAGGTGTTGCACAAACGTTGCAACACTTGCATGCAACATCGCTATCCCCACCATACTGCCCTTCATGCAAAAGCCTCTTGTCTCATGTTGCATTTTGCAACACTCCCGCAACGCTGAGCGTCTACTCTGCCTCCACCTAAGCAACTGTATTAAAAAGCTTATTACGCAATAAGCACGATTGGCATACCCCATGCATCCACCGGAAAGCCCACGCCCATCAGGTATCGCGGCCGCTCCGCCGGCAGGAGCGCCGCAGTGAAGGCCGCTGCCTCGCGACGCAGGCGGTCATCTTCGCCCACGCTGACCCCGCCGATGGCGTAGCCGTCGAACCCCTGCTCGACCGTCCGGCGCGCGCTGTGCTCCCGCAGATCCCGATGAACCCCGCCCTGCACGATGCCGAACAGGGCCTGGCCCTCTCGCCGATGGTGGCGCAAGCACGCCTCCCCCCACCGCAGGGAGCGCTCGACGGCCTGCTCGACCTGCTCGCGGGGGCAGGGGTACGGAGGGCACTGGTCGAGCGCCATCGCCACGTCTGCGCCCAGTTGCTCCTGGATATCCATGCACTCCGCCGGGCCGAGGAAGATCCGCGCACCGTCCACCGGGCTGCGGAAGGCAACGCCCTCGTCGCTTACCTGCCGGTGCTCGGCCAGGCTGAAGACCTGGTATCCGCCGCTGTCGGTCAGGATGGGGCCGTCCCAGGCCATGAACTGATGCAGACCGCCCTGCTCGGCGACCGCCTCCGCCCCCGGCCGCAACGCCAGGTGATAGGCGTTGCACAGCACCATCTGCATGCCCGCCGCGCGCAGCCGGTCGGGCAGGAGCCCCCGCACCGTGGCCCGGCTGCCCACCGGCATGAAGACGGGCGTCTCGACCCGTCCCGAGCGGAGGGCCAGCAGGCCGCTCCGCGCGCGGGTGACCCCGTCCTGCGCCGTGACCTCAAACTGGAGTGCCTCGCCCGTCATCACAGCCTCTCGAACAACACCTCCGTCACGTCGGCCCCTGCAATGGGTATGCGCGGCATCTTCGGGCGCCGTACGGCGGCCCGGGTCCGGCGGGGACGCCGGACCTACCCGTTTCGCCAGGTCCTCATACGATCAGCATCGCGTCCCCGTAGCTGTAGAACCGGTATCTCTCCCGCACGGCCTCCTCGTAGGCCGCCAGCACGCTCTCGCGCCCTGCGAAGGCGCTTACGAGCATCAGAAGCGTGCTGCGCGGCAGGTGGAAGTTCGTGATCAGCGCATCCACGACGCGGAACGCGAACGGCGGGTAGATGTAGAGGTCCGTCCAGCCCTCCTGCTCGTCCCATTCGCCCCGACGCGCCACGTACTCGAGCACGCGGCAGGTCGTCGTCCCGGTAGCGATGATCCGCCGCCCGTCCTCGAGGGCACGGGCAACCGCTCGCGCAGTCTCGGCCGGCAAGCGGAAGCGCTCCGCCTCGAGGTCATGGTCCTCGGCACGCTCGGCACGCACCGGCCGGAACGTACCCGGCCCGACCATCAAAGTCAACATGTGCACCTCGACGCCTGCCGCGCTCAGCTCGTCCAGCAGCTCCGGAGTGAAGTGGAGGCCGGCTGTTGGCGCGGCCACGGCGCCCGGACGCTCCGCGTAGACCGTCTGGTAACGCTCCTGGTCCAGCTCCGGCATACGCGTCGGCATGCCGAGGTCTTTGCGGGCCCTCAGGATGTACGGCGGCAGGGGCACGGCGCCCTCCCGCATGGCCGCCTCTGCCCCGCCGTCCGGCAGGCGGACCGTCCAGTGCCCCCCGCCTCTGTCCTCGATCAGCTCCACGCGGCCGCCGGCCCCCTCCAGGGCCAGCACTTCGCCGGGGCGCAG
>JAWOFA010000028.1:0-30220 GCA_046482505.1 Desulfuromonadaceae bacterium
ATTTCATCAAACATAGGCATAACCTGATAAATCCCCACACGCCCCTTGTAACCACTTTCGTTGCAATTACTGCACCCCCTGCCCTTGTAACATACAAAGTCCTCCACTTCGTCAGGGGAAACTCCAGCGTCAAGGAGTGCCTCCTTGGAGATCTCTTCCGTTTCTTTGCACTCGGAGCATAAACGACGCCCGAGACGCTGGGCTGTAACAAGATTAACTGCAGATGCGACCAGGAAGGGTTCAATACCCATATTAAGCAAACGATTGATGGTACTCGGGGCATCATTGGTGTGCAAAGTAGAGAGGACAAGATGCCCGGTAAGCGCAGCTTTGATACCGATTTCAGCGGTTTCAAAGTCACGAATCTCACCGATCATGATGATATCGGGGTCCTGACGCAAAAAAGCACGCAGGGCACTGGCAAAATTCAGGCCGATATCCTCGTGCATCTGTACCTGATTGATCCCGGCAAAGTTAAACTCTACAGGGTCTTCAGCGGTGGAGATGTTCTCTGTAGTGGTATTTAATTCTGCAAGGGCTGAATAGAGCGAAACTGTTTTCCCGCTACCAGTGGGACCTGTCACCAGCACCATCCCAAATGGTTTACTTATCTCCTGCTTAAACCATTTGAGTGCATCCTCTTCATACCCGAGCTTGGTCATATCCAACTGCAGATTGGATTTATCCAGCAGACGTAAAACCACCTTCTCGCCAAATAGAGTAGGGAGGCAGTTCACGCGGAAGTCCATATCCTTGCCACCAGGAAGTTTTATCTTGATACGCCCATCCTGGGGCAGGCGACGTTCAGCAATATCCATATCGGAGAGAATTTTCAGGCGCGAGGTGATCGCAGCCTTGAGCTTCATCGGCGGCTTCATAACTTCGTAAAGCACACCGTCTATACGATATCGTACACGAAATATTTTTTCATAAGGTTCTATGTGGATATCAGATGCCCCTTTTTTGATGGCATCTGTCATAATAAGATTAACAAGTTTTACTACCGGAGCTTCTTCCGTGGCAACCTGAAGGGCGTTGACATCGATTTCATCTTCTTCCTCTACAACCTCAAGATCGATGTCATCAAGGTCGTTCATAACCTCTGAAAGAGAATCATACTGATCGTAATACTTGTCTATAGCCTTTTTAATGGCACTATCGGTAGCGACCACAACCTCAACATTATGTCCGGTCATGAACTTAATGTCGTCTATAGCGAAAATATTAGATGGATCGCTCATTGCAACGATCAAGGTTGAGCCGGTACGACTGATGGGCATCAAATGGTATTTCTGTACCACCTCAGCTGACAGGAGTTTGGTTACGTTTGTATCAACCTCGAATTCGTCCAGATTTATTGAGGGGGCGCTGTATTGGCGGGCAAGAAATGCCGCCAGATCCTCTTCGCTGATCAGCTTAAGGCGAGTGAGAGTGGTAACAAGGCGCTCTCGATGTGCCTTGTGCTCTGCAATAGCTTTATCAACCTGCTCTGGTGTAAGAATCTTATGTCGAACCAGAAGTTCGCCTAAACGATTACCTGCCATAGGAACTATCCGTATAAAAATTAATTAAAAGTCTGATTATATTCAAAATATATAACGTTGGCATCGCAAAACCTCACTAGCTCCTGCACTGATACAACAATCAGAAAAAACTTTTCAGCGAAAACATCAGCTTTAAACACATCATGTACAGAGGGTAAGCATATTCGTTCCCGCAAATTGATCTGGAGAAATAAGCCTATTCACACTTGAGCCAGCGACCGTCGCATCACATCTCCGGGATCGACGCCTGTCCAGATGTGAAAGGCATACTCACCTTGAGCAATTAACATGCCAAGCCCATCTACCGCCTTTAACCCATACTCTTGTGCCCTTGCAACCATAGGGGTCACGCTTGAACTATATACTACATCGTAAAATAACGTTTTGCTATTAATAATTTCCCATGGCAGAGGGTCAGCAGCAGTATCCGTCAGCCCTAACGATGTAGTATTCACTATAAGGTCAGCTTCAGAGCATGCCAGAGCAAGAGAGCTATAATCAAGATCACAGGAACTCATGCCAGTATCAGGAAACAGAGGAGAAAATTCGGCGCACATGGACTCAGCACGGCTGGAATTGCGATTGGCCACACATATATGAGTTGCTTTAGCCTGAGCCAACGCATATACGCAAGCGCGCGCAGCTCCACCCGCACCAAGGACAAGGACGTTACTCCCGGATGGGGAAAACCCCAAGTCACGATGCAGTGACTTCAAAAAGCCACCTGCGTCGGTATTGTGACCTTCGAGTCTATCACCATTGCGAACAATGGTATTAACCGCACCAATGGCTTGAGCTTCCGGAGAAAGACGGTCTAAATATTTTGCAACATTTTCCTTGTGGGGAACCGTTATATTACACCCACAAATGGTCAAAGCGCGTAGACCGGTCACGGCATTTGCTAGCTCAGGTTCCCGAACCGGGAAAGGAATATATATGGCATCTATTCCGGTCGCTGCGAAAGCTGCATTCTGCATTACCGGGGACAGTGAATGAGTCACCGGCCAACCAAGGATCGCATATACCTGCGTCCGACCACTTACAGTTAGATCAGAAGTATTGGGTCTCTGAGATGTTCTCGTCACTTAATTTCCTTTTTAAAGTACAATTAGAGGCTACTGCACACGTAGTTCATGCACATTTACCCACCATGTATTCGCCATATTCAATAATCCTGCAATCTTCCAGAATTGTGCGTGCCCTACTGATATCGTTCTTAATCGCCTTAATCAATTCATCGGCTCCGGAGAATTTCTCCTCGTCACGAAGGCGCTCAACGAAATAGACCCGCATGTTTTCTCGATATATATCTCCTTTAAAATCAAGGACATGAACTTCAATACTTAAATCATTTTCTCCAAAAGTAGGCTTGTAGCCAATGTTAATTACACAATCATACTCCGTGCCATCAAACCTAACTTTTCCCGCATAGACGCCGCTCAGGGGCAAAAGCTCTTTGTTTGTTTCAATATTGGCGGTAGCAAAACCCAGAGATTTACCGCGTTGATCCCCGTGTACTACCCTACCTTCAAGATTAAAATGCCTCCCAAGCAAGTGGCGTGCACCTACAACGTCACCACGGAGTATACTTTGGCGCACCCGGGTTGAACTGAGGACTTTATTGTCATATTGAACCGGACCGAAGATGTCCACCCCAAACCCTTTTTCCTTGCCCTGTTGACGCAGAAAACCGACATCACCCGCTCGCTCCTTGCCGAAGGCGTAATCATAGCCGACTATCAAGTGCTGAACTCCGAGTTTTCCCAGAAGAATATCGTCTACAAATGTAACAGGGGGTAAAGCAGATAACGTGTTATCGAATGGAATCTCTAATAATACATCCACCTGTGATGCTCCAATCAGGCGCACCTTTTCTTCCCGGGTATTGATAAGTCTTGGGGCATGTTCAGGAGCCAGGACCTTCAACGGATGAGGGTCAAAAGTGCATACTACCGAAACGCCCCCCTCTTTGCGGGCGCGCTCAACTACACTGCGGAAAATTGCCCGATGTCCGAGATGTACCCCGTCAAAGTTACCTAGAGTAGCAACGGTTTTATTGAATGGTTCCCTGATCTCATCAAGTGAGCGGATAATTTCCATGGATAAGCAACATTCCTGCGAAATGAAATATAAGTTATTTATAACTTCTTGCGACGACGCTTCTTGTGCGGCATCCTTCGATGGGTACTTTGTAGAGACTCCGGAAGGATAAAATCTATTTCTCTGGGCTTAATACGCACATCCTGCACCATTACATCGACCTTCTGGCCTATCTTGAAATGTCGCCTGCGGCGCTGACCCATAAGGGTGTTGTGCACCGGATCGTATTCATAGTAATCGTCACCAAGGGTGCGGATATGTACAAGTCCTTCAATAAAATAGGGGTCAAGCTCGACAAAAAAACCAAATTCGGTGACTCCAGTAATGAATCCAGGGAAAATCTCCTCAATTTTATCCTGCATAAATTGGCAACTACGCAGGGACAGGATGTCACGCTCAGCTTCAACGGAACGACGCTCACAGCGGGTTGCATGCTCCGCCATGCTCTCCATTGAGGCAGGGCCTGGATTCGGTTCTGCATTCGCTTTATGTTGCATACATTGACGCAACATGCGGTGTTGGATTAAATCCGGATAGCGCCGAATGGGGGAGGTAAAGTGACCATAGCTGAAGGTTGCCAGGGCAAAGTGTTCCCCGGGATGAGCTGCATAGTACGCCTGCTTCATGCTGTGCAACAATACCCTATTAATAATAAAGGCCTGGTTGGGATCGTCTGCCTGACTTAACACCTCTCGCAACTGGGCGGGTTTGATGCCATCGCTGTCAAGGTTAAGACCGATATCAAACGTAGAGAGAAATTCCTGAAACTGCTGAATCGAGGTGATCTCCGGTTTATCATGCAGGCGATAGATTCCCGCAACCTGGGCCTCTTGCAGATAATCGGCTACACATTCGTTGGCGAGAAGCATACATTCTTCGATAATTCGGTGAGCCTCAAGACGTTTGCGGCGTGTTACAGAAACCACATGCCCGGAAGATTCATCCAGTTCTACGAAGGGCTCCGGTAATTCAAAGTCCAGCGCTCCTCTGGCGTTGCGTCTGCGATTAAGTACACGGGAAAACTGCTGGAACAAGCGGAGCATGGTAATATTTTCCGGGGAAATTCCTTCTGTATCTGCATCAGCGGTATCGTCCAGTGCATTTTGCACCTGTGTGTAAGTAAGACGTGCGCGACTGCATATCAGAGCTTGATGTGGAGTCATATTCTCCACTTTGCCATCAACTGTACAGCGGATCTGCAGAACCATTGCAAGGCGTTTCACCTTTGGATTCAGTGAACAAATGCCGTTGCTGAGTTTCTCGGGCAACATAGGGAGACAGTAACCGGGAAAATAGGTACTGGTACCACGTGTATATGCATCAAGATCCAGGGGAGACCCTACCGCAACGTAGTGACTTACATCTGCAATAGCCACCCACAGAGTAGCAGACCCGTCATCCTCATATTCGAGTGCCACAGCATCATCGAAATCTTTGGCATCGGCACCATCTATAGTTACGAATGGGATATGCCGTAGGTCGGTGCGCCCTTCACACTCCCGCTCCTCAACTTCAGAGCTCAGGGCAGTTGCTTCACGTTGCGCTTCGTCACTGAAGTGTAACGGCAGTCCAACCCGTGCAGCAGCGGTCAAGATATCTACGTGGGGATCACCCTCGGGGCCCAGAACCTCCAGCAGGTCCGCAGTGCCGGCCCTCCCCCCTGCCGGATAGGTGGAAATTTTCAGGCGCGCAATCATTCCGTGGAGATCGGAGACCTCCTCCCCATTAGCTGCCTGAGTAAGGACAAACGCTGCTCCGGATGGCTGCGCATAAACCAGACAGGTTTTATCTTTATCACTGTAATTACAACGTCCGACAATGGTTTCCTGCCCGCGTTCTTCTATCCCCAGTATTAAAACATCAGGACGGCGTTCGTGGCGCTGAGTGACATTAATGGCATACACGCGATCCCCATCCATGGGTTCATACAACTGTGCAGCAGGGACAAAATACTCTCCTCTCTTTTCCTCATCTGAAGCAGAAACAAAGGAGCGACGCCCGTTCTTGCGCACACGGACGTGACCATACATCATGGCAGGCAATGAACGCTTGGTATAGCGGCCTTTCTTTGCTTTGCGTAACACTGAGTGAGACACAAGAAGGTCTATGTATTGCTGAAGTTTTCCGCGCTTTGGAGCCTGTGACCCCATAGCCTGAATCAGATCAGCCAAGGTAAACACTTTGGAAACCCGTTTCAGAGCAGTGTACAGAGTTGGAGCAAAACTTGAACTCATGCAGATGATGTACCTTTCAAAAACAAAGTGGCTCACGCACAAAAAACAAAAAACAATTACCTTGGAGTGAGAAATTAATTGCTCACAGAAAAACTGACTACACCTGGAGGAAACAAAGGGTTACACCGAATAAGACCTCCCGGCACCTGAATATCATCCCAGGCGATATCCCGAACTTGAGATATGCTTGGGCCGGGAGTAAAAAACGCAATACATTCATCAAATTCTGACGCATGCCTGCACGCGTCAAGCATGCGCTCTGGAACGTAAAAAACTTCACTATTGTGAAGATCTTCACGAGATACTTCGAGTATATGATTAAGTATAAGGCGCTGATAAAGTATTGCAGAGGAGTCAGCACTGAGCTGTTTTTCATCAAATTGGGTTTTTTGCAGATGCTGTCGCGTCCGCAGTTGCAGTGTGTAGATATGCTTCCCGCCCGGATATAACACCAGGTCAGCAGCATTTTCCGAATCATTCAACGCTTGTTGAACCTGCGAGGGTATTGAAGAAAAATCTGGTGTAAGTTCTTCTCCATTAACATTGAAAAACTCTCCCAGCTTTCCCAGCAACAAGGGTAAATCGCGGAATTGTGGGAGACAACAGGTCGAAATGACAGGCTCTATCGTCATACCATACCCTGAATTGAAGTCATCAATGTTACTTAACGCAATGGCAGCGTAATTAAAATTTTCTCTGCCATTGTATTCCCCTTTAGCATCCCGACATATATCACGATAGCGTAACATCCCTTCGTAAAGGGAGCGCCCCTGTACCAGGATAAGAGCTTTTTTATCCAGTACCGCCTTTATCTTATGCAACAGAGTCTGGTTTCCAACCTTCCATACCCGGCATCTGGTTCCATCGGCAGGATAAACTTCAACGTCTGCAGGGCGCTGTTTTTCACTTTCTCCCAGAGCCTCCATGACACAGCACGGATCCGCATACAATGCGGAAATGGATCCGCTTTGGACTTTAGTGTTCTCTAAATGGTAAAGATGATGATTTATTTGCTCAACATCAGGCAGTTCCAGGGGGAGGATTTTCCCGGAAGAGAACTGCTCCAGATGTACTGCGGCAATAATCCCGCGATGAATTTTAGACTTTGAATCTTCGGAAAAACGAATTTCATATAATAACAGGGCGCAATCGGAGTTTGCACCATTCTCAGGATCCACTCCATCAATATTTATCCCGCTACTGTTTTCCCCTATAATTCCAGCGCCACTATCTGTTTGTGTAGCACTGCTCTTACACTGACCAAAAGAAATAATTTCAGACATTTAAAACTCTCCTTCCAACTCAGACCGCACAGGGGAAACAGTAAACGAATTTCCTCGCGACTGACATTGAAATACGCTAGTATCAGCACCCTGAAAACATGCACCTAATGCAGCATTGTATTAATCTGCATTTGACAGGATTCAAGCTGAACACACTGCGCTTCGTGGGGTGATACTTGTTTTTGCACCGGGAACCAAATGTCCTCGGCAAATGTCCAGTGAGTATTGGTTGCGAACATATAAACAGACCACAGTAGCTGTTGCAAGTAAAAAGCCGTCAGCGCCGGAGCCTTGGCCCTATGATGTATATTTAAAAAAAACACAAGGATACCGACATGTTGGGCTCAGTAGATCCAGCGAAAATCCTACAGAAGTTCTACCCGACACACAGCTTTGTGTATTCTATCCTCTGGCGTCATAGCGCCGCTGTTGCCAGGAAAGCCTGCAGCGTAGCACATGCTGTTTCAGAGATAGAGGATATAGATATTGCTTTTGTGTATCAGGCGGCGATGCTGCACGACATTGGCATTTTATTTGTTCATGCCCCAAATCTTGGATGTTATGGTTATTATCCGTACATTACGCATGGTATACGTGGAGCTGAATTGCTCCGCAATGAGGGCTTGGAACGTCACGCTCTGGTGTGCGAAAATCATATAGGTGTAGGTCTGAGTTCGGAGGATGTAGAGCAGCAGCAGCTCCCATTGCCACGACGCGACATGCTTCCTCAAGACACGGAAACCCAGATAATTGCATATGCAGATCTGTTCTTTTCCAAGCAACCCGACCGTCTCGAACTCGAGAAAACACCTGAAGAGGTGCGTAAATCTCTGGAAAGATTTTCTTGCGCCAAAGCAGAGACATTCGATAGCTGGCACAGCCGTTTTGCATGTTAATGCTCCCTTTACGGAGTAATCCTTTCTATTCGGTCCTTAGCCAATTTTGAAATCAGGAAAACGGTTATGAGTATGATCCAGATGTGTAAAATCGCCAAGATATATCCCAATGGCGCTCCGGCTTTACACGATATAGACCTGCAGATCCATTCTGGCGACTTTGCCTATATTACCGGATCATCCGGTGCGGGAAAGTCAACCCTTTTGCGCCTGCTCTACTGCGCTGATCGCCCCACACGGGGACAAATACTGATGGGTAAAAGAAATATCACCCGCCTGAGCCCGCGCAAGATTGCATTTTTGCGCCGCCAGATCGGTTTTGTTTTCCAGGATTTTAAACTTCTGCTGAACCGTACCGTACTCGAAAATGTTGCGCTACCCCTGCAGGTTCAGGGCATTGGCGCCGAAGAGACACGCGCGCGCGCCTTTGAACTTCTCCAATACGTGGGACTGGAGTATAAAATGCAACGCAAACCCATGGAACTCTCCGGCGGGGAACAGCAGAGAGTTGCGATAGCACGAGCCATGATTGTCCGCCCCAAACTACTTCTCGCGGATGAGCCTACCGGTAACCTGGACAACAATCTGGCTCTGGAAATCATGGATATGTTTTCGCGTATCAACAAAGAAGGAACCACAGTACTGGTAGCGACTCACGACAGGGAATTAATTCAACAGATCCCCTACAGAGTCATTGCTTTGGAGCATGGGCACATGGTTTCCGACGTGCGACCGGATACTCTTTTCAACGCAAATGCAGACATCAACGGGGAGGCGCTCTAAATGAAACGACTCCGCTATTTTGTTCAGCGCACCGTTCTGAGCATGATCCAGAGTCCACTTCTGAGTGGCGCAACCATAGGCACCATCGCCGTTGCTCTTATGTTGCTCGCATTTTTTACCCTGATTGTGCTGAATGTACAGAATATCACCCAGCAGTGGAGCCGGGATATTCAGGTTACCGTGTATCTGGAACGGGTCCCATCCACAACTAAACTTGAGCAGTGGCAACAGGAAATTGAAGACCACCCCATGGTTGAAGGTCTCACCTATATTTCTCAGAAACAGGCGTTTGAACGGTTCCGTGATCGTTTAGGGCAGAATGAAGACCTGCTTGACGGCTTGCTCCCTGAGATCCTTCCGGCCTCCTTTGAATTAAATCTGGCACAGGAGGCCAGAAGTGAACGTGGGGCAGAATTATTAGTGCAGGAATTAAAGAAAAATCCGGCGTTTTCCAACTTCCGCTACGGGCAGGACTGGCTCAAACGCTACGATGCCTTTATGTTTTTACTTAAACTCACAGGCACGCTTGCAGGCGGCTTTCTCATCTTCGCCACTCTTTTCATCATCTCAAACACCATCAAACTCACGATCTATGCGCGACGTGATGAACTTGAAATCATGACCCTGATAGGAGCTACCCCCATGTTTATCAAGATTCCATTTCTGGCCGAAGGGGCACTTCAGGGGATTATCGGGGCGCTTCTTGCCCTTGGCGGATGTCATGCGTTGTATTACTTCTTTCTCAAAAAAGGACTTTCTGCCCTCCTGACCACCACTGCAGCAAGCAATATAACCTTCTTACCTCTTCCACTTCAGTTGGGCGTTATTCTCCTCGGGTTTCTGCTGGGGATTTGTGGCAGCATGTTACCGTTACGCAAATTTGTCCGCATATAAAACAATGATAATTTCAAGAAGTGAAAAGGTTACAAACGTAAGAAATATGAAATCCATAATGGGCGCTGGGAAAACCACCACATATAAACCGAGAAGTAAAATTAAATTGTTGACGTTCGCTCTTAGCTCTCTTTTTATCTCTTTTTTTCTTATATGGTCAGTTGGAGCCCCTTGCTACGCAGCAGATAAACTTTCGGAAAGCAAAAAGAGGCTCCAGCAGGTACAGGAACAAATAGGCTCAACATCAAAACAGATTAAACAGAAAAAAGCTACGGAGCGCTCCGCTCTACAACGCCTGGAAGAGCTAGAACGCAACATCAGCGCCAGTGATAGGCAGTTGAATGCAAGCACTGCAGCCCTGCGTGATTTAAAAGAGAAGATTGCTACAACGCAAAAAAACTCCGGTCACTATGAAGATATCCTCAAGCGTGCGCGTAAAGATGTTGAGAAACGTCTCCGTGTTCTCTATACAACCGGTGATGCCGGGACTCTGCGTCTGATATTTTCAGACGCCAGCCCGGCAGTAATTGCTGAAAATACAGAGTTTCTGCAGCGCATAACCTCCCACGACAAAGCGTTGATGCTTCAGTATCGCACGCAGGTTGAGAACCTCAAGGCAAACCAAAAGGCACTAGAAGAGCAGAAAGAACGTTATGCTGAGACCATGAAACAACAAAAAGAGCGCAGGCGTGAGCTGGAACAGGCTAAACGCGAGCAAGCAGCACTGGTTAGCAAAATACGCCAGGACAGCAGTATGCTTAAAAAACTCCTTGCCGATTTGCAAGAGCGCTCGGAAGCTATGCAAGAGTTGGTAACATCACTTGAACGGAAGAAAAGCAGATCTTTTGTCCCCAGCGAAGCATCATTTGAATCAGTGAAGGGGGAACTGGGATGGCCCTCCTCCGGATCCGTAAGAAGTGATTTCGGAGTACACAAGCACAAACAGTTCGGCAGCCAGGTAAAAACCAACGGGCTTGAGATCGCCGCTGTACCCGGAACCCACATCAAAGCGATATGGGAAGGAAAGGTTGTATTTGCCGCACCTTT
Organism: Desulfuromonadaceae bacterium; assembly: GCA_046482505.1. Classification (GTDB taxonomy): domain Bacteria; phylum Desulfobacterota; class Desulfuromonadia; order Desulfuromonadales; family Desulfuromonadaceae; genus JAIVHC01. The sequence goes on from JAWOFA010000028.1 coordinate 10,782, forward strand.
CAAAGGCTACGGAAACATGCTGATTCTGGATCATGGGGACAAATACTACAGCCTCTACGCCAATGCTGCAAAATTACAACGGAGTAAAGGCGATTCTGTAAAAGCCGGAGATGTGATCGCCACTGCCGGTTACGCCGGGGGGGACAGCTACTATTTTGAGATACGTCATCGCGGCACGCCGCTGAATCCTAATAAATGGCTAAAACCTCGCACGCACTAATCCGCTTTCAATCCACTGCCTAAAAATCTAACGTTAAGACCAATTCCATGTCATCAAGTAAAAACAAAAAGCCGCGCAGCAAATTGCATTCTCGAGTCCAATTGAAGACCCTGATTGTAATTGCACTGATGCTAGGAGCTATTCTTGCCGGCCTGCTATTGCTCAGCTATCAGCCCGGGGACCAAAGTCCAGGATCCGATTCGGATGAGAAGAGCCACTCTACTCCATCTCAACAGATGCTCTACAATGAGAGTATAGACGAGGGGGAAAGCCCCCGCTATCCAGACCCCCGTCCTACAGATAAAAGCGCTAAGTCGGAGGACGTCCTGCCCCTGGAACCTCCAGCGTCAAGACTTGACGGAGCACATATTGCCATTATCATGGATGATCTGGGAGCAAACCTGGATACAGCGGAACAAGTGGCCAAGTTAGAGGTCCCCATAACCATGGCGATCATTCCAGATCTGCATCATGCACAGGAGAGTATGCACATTGCAGCGCAATATGGAAGAGAGGTTATGGTGCACCTCCCCATGGAACCTCTTAATTATCCGCAGGCCAATCCGGGGGATATGGCACTGATGCTAGAGATGACTGAAGATGAAATTAAAAGCAGAACCGCCTATTACCTGCGTAAGCTACCCCTGGCTAAAGGATGCAATAACCATATGGGTTCGGCTTTTACCCAGTCGCCACAACAGATGACAACGGTATTGGAGCAGATATCCACACAGGGATTTTATTTTATCGACAGCCTCACTAGTTCGAACTCCATTGGTGCTGAGCAAGCACGTAAACATCATGTGCCAAATGCCACGCGAGATGTATTTTTGGACAATGAGCGTGATGTAGAAAAGATCACGAAGCAACTGATTAAGCTGTTACGTATCGCACAGAGAAACGGCACTTCTATTGGGATTTGTCACCCCTACCCTGAAACTATTACTGCACTTGAAGCCTGCGCTTCGCTTGCAGATGAATACGGAGTGACGGTGGTTCCCGCTTCGAAACTGGTACGTTAAAACAACCCTCAAAGCTACTGGCGGAGCACAATGACAGATACCCCCAACATATCCATGCCCATTCTCAGTGTAACCAGGGTGACCCAGTTGGCACAGGAACTCGTAGAGGACAACCTCGCCCGGCTCCTGGTGCGCGGAGAGATCTCAAACCTCGCGAAACCGCGCTCTGGACACTGGTATTTCAGCCTCAAGGATGAGCACAGCCAGATTCGCGCAGTGATGTTTCGCGCTGCAAATAGGCGTGTCCCCTTCGCTCCGGAAAACGGCCAGCAGATACTTTGTCGTGCCAGGGCATCGGTTTACACCCCCAGGGGTGACCTGCAACTCATCGTAGAAGAGATCGAGCCGGAAGGGGTTGGTGGGCTGCAAGTTGCTTTTGAACAACTGAAAACCAAACTCGAACAGGAGGGGTTGTTTGCTGGAATCCACAAGATATCTCTCCCCTCTTATCCTCAGACTATCGGCATAGTTACATCCGCTACCGGAGCCGCGGTACATGATATCCTGAATATTCTGGAACGCCGCGCTAGCGGCTTGCGCATTGTATTACGCCCAACCCTGGTGCAGGGGGATGGAGCAACTTCGGATATTGTGTCAGCAATTGAAGAATTAAACACTTCATCTAATGCTGATGTAATTATCGTGGGGCGTGGGGGCGGCTCTCTCGAAGACCTGCAGGCGTTTAATACCGAAGAAGTTGCCCGTGCCATCTTCAATTCCACCCTACCCGTCATCAGCGCCATCGGGCACGAGACCGACTATACCATCGCCGATTTTGTCTCTGACTTACGTGCCCCGACACCAAGCGCAGCTGCGGAATTGGTGGTAAAAAACCGTAATGAAGTTGAGCAGCATGTGGATCAACTCCACCTGCGTCTGGAGAGCGCGATCCAGAATACTCTACAGCGTGCCCACGCTGAACTCGACACCCTGCAGCACAGGCTGCGCTCTCCTGAACAGCAACTTCAGTGGCGCAAACGGGAGCTTGAAACCTTGCACCAACGCCTGGATGAGGGGATAAAGCATAAACTTGAGACCTGCCACTACTGTCTGGATATCTGCGCGCGCGGACTTGAGGCTCTCTCACCCCTGCAGACCTTAAAGCGTGGTTATGCCGTAATTGAGCAGAAAGAGGGAGATAGAATTATCACTACCGCCACCGGACTTGAAAGTGGACAGCATATCAACATCCGTTTTCATGACGGAACCGTGTCTAGTATAGTTGAATAAATGTCCTGCTCGACGCTGCCTGCTTGACTATCCTAATTTACTCCTGACATAATGCAAAATAAGACTGAAAACATCGTTTATACACACAGTATCCATACACTCGAAGCCCTCTGGCAACCACAGCGCTCATTTCGGGCGTTTTTTAGTTGATAAAATATGAAGAGGCGCCAAATCAGACATAGACCGGAAGAGATATGCGTATGGCTAAAACCATTAAATTTGAAGACGCGTTAAAAGAATTAGAGGCGTGCGTGCAAAAAATTGAGCATGACGAACTCAGCATTGAAGACGCGTTTAAAGTATACGAAAGCGGAGTTAAAAACGCGGCCCGATGCCAGAAAGCTCTGGAGCAGATTGAGAACAAGATTGAATTGCTCCAGAAGGACATTAATGGCATAGCGAAAACTACAGCAACGACGCAAGACCAACTCAAGGATCAGTAACATCATGGATCTGAAAGCATATCTGGCGCAGCAACAGCAGCTTATTGAAATGACCCTCGAGGAGGTTCTGCCCCAAAGTGAAGGACCTGCAGCAACACTCGTCGAAGCCATGCGCTATTCACTGTTTGCCGGGGGTAAGCGTCTGCGCCCTGTTCTGCTACTTGCTGCATGTGAAGCGGTGGGAGGCAATACGCAACTAGCTCTGCGCCCAGCGTGTGCGTTGGAGATGATACACACCTACTCGCTGATTCACGATGATCTACCCTCCATGGATGATGACAATTTCAGACGCGGGATCCCTACAAATCACAAGATTTTCGGTGAAGCCAGCGCCATATTAGCCGGTGATGCGCTTCTTACCGAAGCCTTTACTTTATTATCGCAGCCATCCCCTGAAATCAGTCCAGCTACGCAGATTCAACTCGTCAATATTGCTGCCACCGCCTCAGGTCGTGACGGTATGGTCGGAGGACAGATGGTAGATATGGCTGCCGAAGGGCAGGCAAACTCCATGGATACAGTAAATTTTATCCATAAACACAAGACCGGAGCCCTTATTCTTGCTGCGCTGCAGATGGGGGCCATTATCGGGGAAGCGGACAAGGAACAACTGCAACATATTACCACCTTTGGTCGCCATGCGGGTCTGGCGTTTCAGATTGCTGATGACCTGCTGGATATTGAAGCTACCCAGGAGCAACTGGGCAAGGATATAGGCAGTGACCAGCAGCGGGGCAAAGCTACCTACCCTGCTGTTGTCGGAGTTGCAGAGGCACGACACCACGCAACAAAGTTGCACCAGGCAGCGCTTGAAGCGTTGACCTCTTTCTCCTCTGCGGCAGAACCCCTGCGCCAGATATCGGCGTATATCATCAACCGCAAGCAATAAGGCATACAACTGGCACGCCAGCATGAAATACTATGACAGACTTTTTATCCCATATAGAATCACCTGACGATCTCAAGCAACTCTCTATCGCAGAACTGGAGCAGGTTGCCGCGCAGTTGCGCCAGACTATTATAGACACAGTTTCCTGTACCGGCGGTCATCTCGCAAGCTCGCTGGGTACGGTAGAACTCTCGGTAGCGCTGCATTATGTGCTCAATTCACCTGCTGACAAAATCATCTGGGATGTGGGGCATCAGGCCTACGCGCATAAGCTCCTCACGGGACGCAGGGAGCGTTTTTCCACTTTGCGTCAGTTACATGGAATCAGTGGTTTTCCCAAGCGCAGTGAAAGCCCGCACGATTGCTTTGATGTCGGGCATTCCAGCACCTCTATTTCCGCAGCAACCGGTATGGCCATTGCTCGTGATGCACAGCACAAAAACCATAAGATCGCTGCAGTAATAGGAGATGGATCCCTTACAGCAGGGTTGGCGTTCGAGGCACTCAACCACGCGGGGCATCTGGATAGAAACATGATCATTATTCTCAACGATAATGAGATGTCCATATCCAACAACGTAGGGGCTCTATCCTCCTTTTTAAGCCGCAAAATGACTTCGCGCCTGTTTGTGCGTTTTAAGCGTGAAACAGAAAACTTTCTTAACAGCGTGCCCCATTTCGGCAAGGATCTGCTCCAACTTGCAAAACGCACGGAAGACTCCTTCAAAGCATTCGTCACCCCGGGGATGTTGTTCGAGGCGTTCGGAATCGATTATGTCGGCCCCATCGATGGACATGAACTCGAAGAGGTTATAGAAACCCTTCAGCATGTCAAGGATCTGCAGGGGCCGGTGCTGGTACACGTGATTACTAAAAAGGGGCGCGGATTTACCCCTGCGGAAGACAACCCATCCCAATATCACGGCGTGGGGGTATTTGACAGGGAAACCGGCAAAGTACGTGTCAATGGAGGAAGTGCTCCCAGCTTCACCAGTGTCTTCGGAGATTATCTGTGCGAGATAGCGCGCTACGACAAGCGTATAACCGCAATTACCGCAGCCATGAGTTCAGGAACGGGACTCAACAAATTTGCCAAACAATATCCGGAGCGCTTTTTTGACGTCGGGATAGCAGAGCAACACGCAGTTACCTGCGCTGCCGGGATGGCTGCAGATGGTCTACGCCCCGTAGTAGCGATATATTCCACTTTTATGCAGCGAGCATACGACAACGTGCTTCATGATGTGTGTATGCAGAACCTGCCCGTTACCTTCGCTCTCGATCGTGGCGGCTTGGTTGGGGCCGATGGTCCCACCCACCATGGTGTATTTGATTTCTGCTTTATGCGCCATATTCCTAATCTAACCATGGTAGCACCACGTAACGAAATCGAACTCAAGCGGGCAATGCTCAGCGCCAGCGGTAGCACAGGCCCCTACGCCTACCGCTATCCGCGCGGTGCGGGGATGAATTTAGAAGAGCCTGAATCAATTACACCTTTTAATCCTGCTAGCGCCGAGCTGATGCGTCCGGGCACCGACGCAACTATTATCGCCCTCGGCCCCTGTGTGTACACCGCACTTGACGCAGCATCAGCTCTTGCCGCTGAAAACTACAGTATCGGAGTTGTAGATGCACGTTTCCTGAAACCGCTGGATAGAGAGACAATAGCTGCATGTGCACAAAACTCCGGTACCATCATTACATTGGAAGAAAATGTATTGGCCGGAGGATTTGGCAGTGCTGTTATGGAGGTATTGGAGCAACGTGATATCGTAACTGCAGTAAAACGGATAGGGCTACCTGATATGTTCGTAGAGCAGGGAACCCAGGATGAACTAAGGCAGATGTACGGTCTGGACCTTGAGGGGGTTACAGACACTGTGCGCAACTTTTTAACCACAATACATGCGCACAAAAACCGGAACAGCAATGGAAAATAAAAGCATAAACAACATTAGAACGGTGAAACAGCTTACCCCCTATTCTGGGATGTCACTGGAAATCATACGCGTTGTGTCTGATGATCAGGTTGACATGACCGATATGGTCGCAGTTATAAACAAAAGTCCTGCCATCACTGCACGCATTCTACGTTGTGCCAATTCTGCCTACTATGGCCAGCGTGGTCAGATCTCTACTGTGCGCGAAGCCATTATCCGCGTTCTGGGTTTGAGCATTACTCGCGGCCTCACTCTCGCCATGGCTCTGAGTAGTGATTTTGAAACGGACAAAGTGCGCAACTTTGATGAACGGCGCTACTGGTTCAACGCCGTTACCACGGCTAATATAGCTCAAAGTCTGTCTCATTATGTAGTTTCAGATGACCGCCCCGCTCCAGCCACGGCATACACAGCCGGATTAATATATAACATAGGTATACAGGCTTTGATCCACTGCTTTCCAGAGATCATGAATCGGATCTTTGCCCAGGCCTCTGTATCGCTGAAGGAGCAAACTTACGCGGAAATTGGCCTGGACCATCACGAGGCATCTGCTCTGCTGGCGCAGAACTGGGATCTGCCGGATATCCTGTGCCGCGCTCTGGGAGCAAAGCACGAACAGGAATCAATTACCTGCATCGTTTCCATTGCCGCAGAACTTTCTGATCAGATATTCACCTCTGCTTCTGATAATCTGGAGGATATTGAAATCGATTCGCGGATTATTGAACAAAAACACGTTGCCAAGGTTATGAAGAGCATTTTAAATGAGCGTGACAACCTCATGGATATGGCCAATCTCATCGCCCGTACCAAAGCTTGATGGCGTCGCAAAAGCTCACCAACTGCGGCGTTGTTTCAACTGTCACACTGCTTCGATGTATATATTAGACGTTGCCCTACAGAGATTATCACGCACCTTGCATTATGCGCTATTTGCTTATCCATCCGAATCAATACTTTCTGCAAAATCATCATCTGAACCTGACAAAATTTCTTCTCATTTAGCGCATTACAAACTAACTGCTTTCCTGGGCAATAAACTCCTGCGCCAGAGCAACCTCTTTTTTGCTCCCTATAAACACCGGCGCACACGCGTCAATAGCCCTTGGCTCCATGTCGAGGATGGGGATCTTTCCGTCAGAGGCTGCCCCTCCAGCCTGCTCCACCAGAAATGCCATCGGGTTAAGCTCATATAACAGGCGCAGCTTTCCTTCAGGTTTCCCTTTCAGGTGGGGATACATAAAGATCCCCTTCCCCTTAATTAATATCTGATTTATATCCGGAACAAATCCACCACTGTAGCGCAGTTTACACCCCTGCTCCTCAAGCAGACGTACATAGCGTTCAGTCCCTTCGGTATACAGATTGCGCTGACCACCCGGCGAGTAGATCCCGGCATCACCATTTATGCAGATATGCTCCTGGACAAGGGTATACTCCATGAGTTGATTCATCGCGAACTCATGGACTCCGTTGCCTGTAGAGTACATCAGGGTAGTTCTGGGACCATACAGAATATACATGGCTCCCACCTGATCACGGCCCTTACCCAACAGCGAATCCCCTTTGCAGATTGAAACTATAGTGCCAATGGCCAGATTAACATCTACGAGGGAGGAGCCGTCGAGGGGATCGTATGCCACCGAGTAGCACTGTGAGTGTTCCGGTTCAAAGCTGATGATTTCATCCTGCTCCTCGGATACAACACTCGAAACAACTCCGGAATACTTTAAACGCTTCTCCAGAATACGATCGGCAAGAACATCAAGGGCCAGTTGCTTTTCACCATACAGATTTGAGGTACCTGCAACTCCAAGATCCCCGGTACGGATGGAGTTGACAATGTATTTGGATGCTTCTGCAATTTCACAAATAAGGCGCGTCAGATTGCGGTTAACGCCACTTTCACGCAAGTGGCGACGCAGGTCGACTTGAAACTTGGTAGAACCACGCTCTTCTAGCATACGTACTCCTGTATGTAGTTAAAGTATCCGATTGCTCGGTAACGAAGGTTTATAAAAAAGTGCTATAAATTGCAGTCATATAAAGCATCCTGAGCAGCAGAAGCCTCTCTGCTACTCAGGATGCTGAAGCAAACTTGAATCCATGTTGGCTACACAAAAGTGTGTAGCCGCTACGACTGCTAGCGGAATAGTAAAAAGCTGAATCAGTGGAAGCATCAGGGTAAGCATCACCGCAACGCCAAAACCTAGAGAATGTCCCCGATGGGTACGGATAAATGCACGTTGCCGGGCAAAGCTTATCCGCTTGCGCGAACATACAAAACCGGTGTACTCGATAACCAGAAAATACAGAGTAAGAAGAATCGAACATAACGCAAACACCGGAGGGCCAGCAAAGGGGATAAAATTGACCATCAAGAGGATCCCCATAGCGAGCAAAAAAAGGCTTAACTTCTTCATCTCATCGCCCAAGCTACGCACGGCATCGCTTATTATAAGCCCCACAGAAAAGGGTTCGTCAGAGTTGGTGCCACGGATCATATGTTCGGTTTTTTCAGAAAGTAGATCGTTGAATGGTGCAGCGATAAGGTTACCAACCGCCGTAAAGGCAAAGAAGCTGACCACTAACATTACCAGTACTACAAGGGTTTGGGCGATCCACTCCAGCACCTTCCACCACCAGGCTTCTCCATAAATGAGATATTCATCAACCAAATGGGAAAAATAAGCGTTTGCAAAGTACAGAGTAGCGCCGAAGACAATTACATTAATTACAAAAGGGGCTATGGCATAACGCAGGAGCCTGGGATGGTGATATATAAACATCCATGCTTGAGCCATAGCAAATAAGCCGTTGAAGAAACCACCTATCATAAAAGTTCTCTTATACTATACCCCTTGGCAGAGGCGAGTTTTAAGTAATTTACGTCTCACATATCTCACGGATATTACAACAACCTACTAATTTGCCCTTGGTGTTCCAACAACGTAAAGTGTTGATCTTATCATAGAATCTAAACAAAACTCAATACGCGCATCTAGTTAAAATAAAAGCAGGTTTTTTGGTTTACCTTACTCGTTTCTCTCTTGCAAGGTGGAGGTAAGTTTTCTATACTCTGGGTAAACAAATTAGCTCTCTACCCGGTTCGTGTATTCTGAATGTCCACGCGGAATAAGTAGTGAACGGGGTTTTTCTCAGTAATACTGTGTGCCAGCCCTTCTTGCAAAGGGACGCCTGATGTATTAACAAAGAACCCCACCTGGTAGTTTCTCGTAGTGAGACCAAAGATTCACGGCTGGAGTGGAGAGCTTCTCAAGCATAACAAAAGGCATCAGGATCAATCCGGTGCCTTTTGTTGCGTTTTGTTATCACACACTTATACCTTGAAGATGGGGCAAGGCACAAATCAGCATTAACCCCTGATAGTGCCTTTACATTATATCATCCCCCGCCCAATTATTACCTGATGTATAACCCATTTCATTCTCAAGGTCGGAACATCACCCTTCTTCCCGCAATGGAGCAAAGGTCTAGCTAACCCATGAACCAGGAACAACAGCCCAATCCGGAGCAAGATCTGCATCGTCTGCATGTAAATGGTCGAGAAATCGTTGTTGTCGGCACCGCTCATATCTCCAGAGCATCGGTGGATATGGTTACGCGCACTATTGAATCCGAACAACCACACAGCGTATGTGTGGAATTGGATGAGCAGCGTTACCGGCATCTGACAGAAAAAAACCGCTGGGAAAATCTCAACATTATTGAGGTCATAAAGCAGGGGCAGATTCCTTTCCTGATGGCAAATCTGGCCTTATCGTCCTTTCAAAAGCGCATGGGACTGCAGACTGGGGTTAAGCCGGGAGAGGAGCTTGCAGCTGCAGCACAAAAGGCTACAGAGCAGAATATGCACCTGGTACTTGCAGACAGAAGTATCCGCATCACGTTGCTTCGCGCCTGGCGCAGGACGGGTTTCATGCGCAAAATGCAACTTGTTTCTACTATGTTTGCCGGACTGTTCGAAAAGCACGAAATGGACGAAGAGGAACTGAGTCGCATCCGCCAAACGGATACTCTGTCAGCCATGCTTGAAGAGATGGCCGAGGTTCTGCCACAGGCTAAAATAACCCTTGTAGATGAACGGGATCAGTGGATGGCACACCATATTGCCGCCGCACCGGGAGACAAGGTTGTTGCAATAGTCGGGGCTGCGCATGTCCCGGGGATTATAAGCTATCTGGAGTCTAACAAGCCAATTGATATCAGCGGTCTGGAAATTATACCGGAAAAACCTACGTACTCTAAAGTGATCCCCTGGATCATCCCCTTAATTGTCGCAGCTCTATTCATCGGAGGATTTTTTTTCTCTGACAGAACTCAGCTCTATGAAGCTGCCACAGCCTGGATACTCGCCAACGGAATTCTCTCGGCCTGCGGTGCCGCTTTGGCTCTCGCGCATCCACTCACTATCCTGTCTGCCTTTGTTGCAGCTCCCCTGACATCATTGAACCCCACCATTGGTGCCGGTTTTGTCACCGCGCTGGTACAGGCATACTGCTCTGCTCCCACCGTTGCCGACATGGAGAGGGTTGCCGATGATGTAGTCAATCTAAGGGGCTGGTGGCACAATCGCGTGACCAGGATAATCCTGGTATTCTTCTTTTCTTCGCTTGGCTCAACCCTGGGTACCTTTCTGGCATTTGGCTGGCTCAAGAATCTGTTTTAAACTATCTATTCCAGGACACGAAAAAATTTAATCAGATAATCCAGGCCTGACCAGAGGGTCAGAACCAGAGAGATATAGAAGAAGAATATCCCTACATTGTGAAAATCTGCACAGAGCAACGTTAAATCAAGGCCAAAGAACCAACAGTAATCGTAGTGGATCAGCAATGCTATAATTGCTACCATCTGAAAGATGGTTTTGTATTTCCCCAGATTACTTGCCGAAATCACAATTCCTTCGCTTGATGCAACAGAACGCAACCCTGTCACAACTACCTCTCTCGCAATCAGGAGAAAGACCGCCCATGCCGGGACCCGATCCAGAGGAATCATCATAATCAAAGCCGCCATTACTATTAACTTATCCGCTAACGGATCCAGAAATTTTCCCATAACCGTTACCAGATTAAGGCGGCGCGCCAGGTAGCCATCGAGCCAATCGGTAATACTGGCAAGAGAAAAAATCAGCGCTGCGACCAGACTCATCCCCGGAGTATCTTTAAGTAATGTAATAATAAGAATCGGGATACAGGCGATGCGTGCAAACGTCAGCATATTGGGCAGATTAAACGGTCCGTTGTTAAGCATATTTACTATCTTTCTTCCGAAATGCGGCGATATTGATTGAAGTACTTTTTTACGTTTTTTAAATACATACGGGTTTCTGCATAAGGGGGGACTCCGCTGTATCTCTCCACTACTGCAGGACCGGCATTATACGCAGCCAATGCCAGATCCAGATTACCACTGAAGCGCTCAAACATCTGACGCAGATAGCGACTCCCAGCCGCAATATTCTGCGATGGATCGAAGAGATCGTAGATCTCAATTTCTGCCGCTGTGGCGGGCATTACCTGCATAAGCCCTCTCGCACCTGCCGAGGATACACACCCGGGGTCGAAATTGCTTTCGGCCCTCATCACTGCCTTTACAAGATCCGGGTCTAATCTGTGCTTTCTCGCATAATGTGCTACCAGGGTATTAATTGAAGCTGTTTCAAGGCTACTATCCGAGGCTTCCGTGCAATAAAACGTAAATCCGCTCTGAACCGGGACATTTGAAAAATGCACCCTGCCCTCAGCATCTACGTGTTTATATACCGCGCAATCGGCTCCTTCTGCTCCCATGTGCACAAAAAGTGACAGCACTAGAGCGCTCAAAAGACCTACTGAGACATATCTGCGAACCTTATTATGAAGCCACACAGATGTTTCTCCCTCCTGAATTCAGCTAACGTTATACTCACATAATACACATCAATCAAACAACTTGACAGAATTTTAACCAGTGCAATAATGCCGGGTGTATTTTGAGACAGATAACTACTTTTACTTATTGTTTTACGATTGGAATTTTGCAATGGAGATAACATCTGATTTTCTGGTTATCGGTGGCGGAATCGCCGGGCTTTCCTATGCGCTTAAAGTTGCTGAGCATGGAACTGTATCCATCATCACCAAACGCGAAATCGGTGAAACAGCAACCTGCTACGCCCAGGGGGGGATAGCCAGCGTCTACTCAGAGCAAGACTCTTTTGAATCACACGCCCAGGATACTATTGTAGCCGGGGCATACCTGTCCCATACTGAAATTGTGGATATGGTTGTTCGCAGCGGTCCGGAAGCGATCCGCAATCTGATAGATATCGGCACAGAATTCACTAAAAATGAAGATGGAGACTACGACCTGACTCGTGAGGGTGGTCATAGTCATCGTCGCATCCTGCATGCATCAGATATAACCGGCAGAGAAATAGAACGTGCCTTGGTAGCTGCGGCGCAAAAGCATAAAAATATAAACATCTACGAACGTCACTGCGCTATTGACCTTATTACTGAGGCGAAGATGTTGCATCGGCGCCTGCAGACTAACCGCTGCCTTGGTGCCTATGTTCTCAACTGTGATACAAACAAGGTAATCACCTTTGGTGCAACCATCACCATGCTTGCCACCGGTGGTGCGGGAAAAGTGTATATGTTCACATGCAATCCAGACATAGCCTCAGGTGACGGGGTTGCAATGGCTTATCGTATAGGCGCAAGTATTGCCAATATGGAATTCATGCAGTTTCATCCCACTACCCTTTACCACCCCTACGCAAAGTCCTTTCTTATTTCCGAGGCGGTACGTGGTGAAGGTGCAGTCCTACGTCGAGCAGATGGCAGCGCCTTTATGGATAAATACCACGAGCTTAAAGACCTGGCCCCACGTGACATTGTTGCACGAGCGATTGACAATGAAATGAAAATCAATGGAGATGACTGCGTATATCTCGACATTACCCACAAAAGCGCGGAGTATATACGTGACCGCTTCCCCAACATTTGCGCCACCCTGAAAGAATTTGGGGTTGATATGGTCAATGAACCCATCCCTGTGGTTCCCGCTGCACACTATCTATGTGGTGGGGTTGTGGTTGATACCAATGGCGAAACGGAGGTCAAGAATCTATTTGCAGCAGGTGAAGTTAGTTGTACCGGCCTCCATGGGGCTAACCGCCTTGCGAGTAACAGCCTGCTTGAAGGAGCAGTCTACGGTGCACTGTCTGCCGAAGCATCTGCACAGCGGATCAAAGAAAGCCACCAGCCATGCCCCCCCATCGATCCCTGGGATTACGGCAAAGCAATAACCAGTGATGAAGAGGTAGTTATTGCACAAAACTGGGATGAAATTCGGCGCTGCATGTGGAACTATGTGGGGATCGTAAGAACAAACAAGCGCCTTGCTCGAGCTCTACGCCGCATCAATATGGTTAAGGAGGAGATCACCGAATACTACTGGGATTTCTATGTCACATCCGATCTGATAGAGTTGCGCAACCTCGCTACAGTAGCGGAATTAATTATCCGCAGTGCTATGGAGCGCAAAGAAAGTCGCGGTCTGCACTACAATCTGGACTATCCTGAAACCGATGATGTGCACTGGAAGAAAGACACTATTATCAGAAAATCATTCTGACAGGAGCAGAATATTGACTATTGATGACCTACGGATAGAAATCGATGCACTCGATCAGGAGTTGTTGCGTATTTTCAATAAAAGAGCTGCTTTGGCTCTACAGATCGGACACTTGAAGAAAGAGCTTGATTTACCCGTCTACAATCCGCAGCGAGAACAGTTTATTTTCGAAAAAATGCAGGATCTCAACCCCGGGCCACTGGATGACCAGGCAATTAAACGCCTGTTCGAACGCGTAATTGACGAGTCACGAACACTGGAGCGTATTAAATCGAAGGGATGCTGAACAATGTTAGTGGTAATGCAGAAAAGAACTACCCAGAATGAAATAGATCAGGTAAAGCAGTATCTCATCGACAATGACTTCGATTTCCACCAGTCAACCGGAGCCAACCACACAATCATCGGCGTTATTGGCGATACCGCAACATTTTCTACGGAAGGGTTAGAGCAATTACCCGGGGTCCTGGTAGTGTTCAAAATCCCCGAAGAGAGCGCTTGAACATTCTATTCCTGACCACTCAGAATTGCGTACAGTTCAACCACCGCACCAAAAACCATTATTGCAGGCTTCGCCATTTCAGCACAGGCAGTGTCTAAGTCCTTGATATCAGTAATACACACATCCTGATTCTCTCTGGTTGCATTGGATATTACTGCGACCGGGGTTTGTGGATCTAGACCCGCCTTTAGAGCTTCGGTTTTTATTTTTTCAGCAAAGCTCAGCCCCATCATTACTACGGTAGTGTGCTTACGCTGAAGCAAGAGCTGTATCCATTCTGTATTGAATCTGCTCCCCGCCAGATGTGCAGAAACCACAGAAAAACTGGTGGCATACCCACGTGCGGTTAGGGGAACTCCTGCCAGAGCCGGTCCTGCTGTAGCAGAACTTATCCCGGGCACTAGAGTAACTCTGGCACCAGCACCGAGGAGATATTCAAGCTCCTCCGCTCCGCGACCAAACACATATGGATCGCCACTCTTCAAGCGTGCAACGCTCATACCCTGTTGTGCGTAATCTAATATAAGGGTATTTATTTCATCCTGCGTATAGCTGTGACGTCCCTTTTCTTTTCCTACATAGTGCCTGTGGGTACCCTGGGGCACCAAATCCAGGATTTCAGCACTGATAAGGTGATCGTAGAGCACAACATCAACCTGTTGCAGGCTTTTATACGCCTGCAAGGTCAAAAGGTCCGGATCTCCAGGACCGCAACCCAGGAGGAAAACCTGAGCAAAGAGCCGCCTCGCCTTGAGTCTTGAATTTTCAGGATCAATAACACCATCTGTACGTTTTTCAGCAATTGCGCACAGACAGTCCCCTATTTCAGGTGGAATCATTCGGCTTATTTTATCGCGAACAACCTGTCCCACAGTGGGGCTGGATCCATCCGTGGAAACAGCAACCTTCAAAGGACCGTAACGCAACAGGGACGAAAAATAAAAATCACATTGATCCGGCTGATCAACCCTGTTTACCAGAATATAGCGGCTATTTTTTATATCGTTGAGAATGTCTCCAACATCATCACTTCCGGTAGCATCAACAACAATATCAAATTGATCCAAGTCACCTTTTTCAATATCCTTGCACTCAAATTCGAGTTTCAAACTTCTAAAATCGGAGGAACAGTTTTTTGCAATGACACTGAATTCCACCTGATTATCAAGCAATACTCGAGCTTTTTGTGCTGCCACAGAACCGGCACCAAGCAAGAGAATCCTGGGGTTACAGAGTAAAACTGGCAAGGTACTTTTCATGGACACATCTCAATAAAAAAGCGCCCTCAAGGCGCTTTTTGTTTAAATACCAAATTTGACGAAAGCATCAAAAAATATAAAATTAAAATTCAGGCGTTGAATGCCTCACGACTTTCGGTGTAAATTTCATCAAAACCCTCCAGCAGTTGGTCAGCTCTATCCTGATCAAGTTCCAGATAAACTCCTCCAGGGGTCTCAGTAAGATCCATATCTTCATCCGGAACTCTGGTACCAATGCCACGCTTATAACACATATTGACCCCTAGGTTAGTAATTGCCGCAAGGAGTAATACATCAGCATCCGCTTCATCACCCTTAACATCAATATGTTGAGATACAGCCTCGACCAGCAATTCCGCTATACCCCAGGAGTGCAGGACTGCAGCACCTACGTGATTATACGGATGGGTAAAGTAGTTCTGTTCCAGATCAATATACTTAATGCTGCCATCATTATACAGAGCCTCAACCAGTTCCTGATATTCTTCGGGATTATTGTTATTGCGGACCACTTTGCCCAGATTACTAAACAGTCCGGAGAGAAAGGCCTCTTCACACTCTCCCTTGCCCAGGCTTTTACTTATATAACGTGAAGCGATAGCGCTCCCAACAGATTCCTCCCAGAGTAACTTTTCCAGCAGGCCAAATTGTTTATTCACGCTGCACATACTCGATGCGAGAACAAGGCTGCGTACTGTACGCTCACCGAGTATAACAAGGGCATTCTGCAAAGTGGTTATTTTTCGCACCAAACCGTACACTGAAGAATTGGTGATTTTCAATATACGAGCCGATACAGCAGGATCCATAGATATTGTATCTGCCAACTCCTTTATGGATGTATCGGGATCCTGTAGAAGTTCCATGGATTTAATTGCAACTATGGGCATGGATGGAAGGTCGCCGATATCCCCGGCTATTTCATTATAATCAAGCATACTGTACACCTGTGGTTTAAAATGACCGCCTGCACTGAGCTAAGTACAGGCGGTCGCAATTAGATCTTAAAATCTGCCGAATTCGGAATCGTCCAGGGCAATTTGAACATCATCACTCTTGCTACTACCGGATGTGCCCCAACCGTCAGAACTATTCGATTCAGTTGCCGGCTTTGCTGCTAATGACTTTTGTCCTGCTCCACCCGAAGACGATTTCCTGCTTGAAGGGGAAAAGTCACTATTTGCTCGATTCATCGTAGATGAAAAATGATCTGCACCCCCAGCATTACGCAACTTGAAACGTCTCAATAGATCATTTAACTGATCTGCCTGACTGGAGAGCTGCTCAGCAGAGGCAGCGCCTTCTTCCGCATTAGCGGTATTTTGCTGAGTTACATCATCAATGCGTGCCACACCCTCATTGATTTCAGAGATTCCCTGCGCCTGTTCTGTGCTGGATGCGGCTATTTCAGAGATAAGATCGTTGACCTTTTGAATTTCCTCTACTATCTCGGAAAAGGCCTTTGAGGTATTATTGGCAATTGATACACCATGCTCGGCTTTGTCTACCGAACCTTCAATCAAAGCAGCTGTTTCCTGCGCTGCCTTTGCACTTCGCGCCGCGAGATTTCTTACTTCCTCCGCAACTACCGCAAATCCTTTGCCGTGCTGTCCGGCGCGGGCTGCCTCTACAGCGGCATTTAATGCCAGAAGATTGGTCTGGAAGGCTATCTCATCGATAACCTTGATGATCTTAGAGATATTCTGCCCTGACTCATTGATGTCATTCATTGCAGTAACCATCTGTTGCATCTGCTGGTTACCATCGTCCGCCGCTTTATGTGCCTGGGAAGCGAGCTTGTTGGCCTGATTGGCGTTGTCTGCATTGGTTTTAGTCTGACCTGAGAGCTCACTCATTGAAGCAGATATCTCTTCTACTGAGCTGGCAGAATTAGTAGCACCTTCTGAAAGAGACTGACTTGCATCTGCAACCTGTGAGGATCCGGATGCAATCTGGTCTGCTCCATTCTTAACTCGGAGTAAAAGATCATTCAGATCATCACGAACCTTTTTGAGAACAATACGCAGAGAATCATCTTTACTGCGCGGTTCAGATTCAAAGGTCAAGTCTCCATCAGCTAACTTCTGCAGTGATACAATGACATCATTCTGTAAAAAGTCAGCAAAGTTATTGATCGTTCCACTGATGTGGCCAATTTCATCCTTTGAATTAACTTCCAGGCGGCTGTCAAAACGTCCGGCGGCCATCCTATCAAAGATACTTTCAACTCTCAGAAGGGGTTTCTTAACCATTGCACCAAGGAGGAAGTAAATAGCCAGAGCTGAAACAACGATACCACCCAGACCGGTAAAGGACAGTGATGTAAGGGCACTACTTAAATATCCTTGCATTTGTGCATGAATCGACTCATCCAGATCCTTAAGGTGCTGCATGTCGTAACGCAGAAAAAATAAACCGGCAAAATCGCCTGGCTCAGAATCGTCATGACACATAATGCAGCGTTCGCTCAGGATGCTTGCCTTTGTAACAATCATCTCATTGTCTGTTTCGTGCAGCTGAATCTCCTCGGAGGTACGGGACTGCGAAAAGATATCGCGATCGAAATATCGCCCCTTAAGAGAATCATCGCTGGAGTAATTTACCTTTCCGTTTGGCGCTACAACACCAAGCTCATTGACATATTCTATTGCGGAAAGTTCTACAAGCAGATCGGCAAAATCGTCCATCTCTCCCATTTCAACGGAGCTGCGTGATCCAATTTCATAGCCGTGAAACACGGTTTCGGCCTGCTTGGCATCTGCTTCATGTAGCAACTCAATTTCATTTTCAACTTGCGTATTTAGCAGGCTACTGATCTGTGAATTAACCACAAGAACAATGGTGCCCACAACCAAAATCAAAAGCAAAATTAAGATTCCCGAGACCTTGTTTTGTATACCCATATCACTATCCTTAGCTAGTAGAGATTTATAGATTCATTGCATACCATGTACGACACTAGAGTTTTTCTTACACAAAAAAAAAACTAGTGAAGGAGAATATTTATTAAAATTCAATTGTTTCAATCTCAGAATCGTAGAGAAGCTTTCCTACATTCAATAAAATCTTGACTTGGTCTCCCATCTTGCCCATTCCCTGAATGTACTGAGAGTTTCCACCTGCAGTTGAACGAGGTGGAGGCTCAATATTATCTCTTGGGATATCAGCAACTTCATTAACCTGATCGACAACAAGTCCAACAGAGGCATCATTGTAGTTGACCACGATGATGCAGGTTCTTTCATCGTATTCACGTGAAGGAAGACTGAATCGAGCGCGGACATCCATTACGGGAATGACCTTACCACGCAGATTTACCACGCCTTTAATAAAGGGAGGCATGTCCGGAACTTCAGTAATTCGCTGAATTCCGATAATCTCAGTAACATGGCGGATCTCTATGCCGTAGTCTTCTCCGGCCATGTGAAATGTAAGATACTTGCCTTCTTGCGTGTCTTCTGATTCATGGTCATTGACGTTCTCTGCGACGGCCTGGCGGATATCACTCATTACTATCCTCCCCTGTTAAAATAATGGTCAAATTTGTTGTTCTGTTCAGCAAACAGTATATGTTTCTCGGCTAACCGCCCAGATAAAAGTAACATAATCTGCGATATTACCGGCTTTGCTTATATATTAAACGGAAATACCAAAGTAAATATTCAAACATAATTGCGTACAAAGCAACCCTCTCGGTACGCTTTGAGTTTTGCTGATCCTGTTTATTTCAAGCTGAATATATACACATCGAAAAACAAAAACATAATACCTAATCAAACCATCTGTGTACACATCTAATCCGCACAATCCAAGACATTAGCATCAAGTCAGGGGTTGAAATAAACTGGCAACTATTCAGCTCAAGATTTAACAATGCCAATTTCAAGAGACGGCGTCTATTTGCACAGAATGGCCATTTCAGAGCATGTTGTCGCCTTCCGTGGCGACAACATGCAATTAAAATGGGACGCTGCACTCCACTGTTTATCAAACTGAATAGTAGTTGCACGAACTGACGTTAACTCAGATATTAAGGGAAAAGCGGTACCAAATCGAGACCCAAGATTTCATCCAGACCATACATGATATTCATGTTTTGAATCGCCTGCCCCGCTGCCCCTTTAACCAGATTATCTATGGCGCTCACCACAATAACTCGCCCGGTTCTAGAATCTACAACCAAACCAAGATCAACAAAATTGCTCCCCTGGATATAGGCAGTATTAGGCAGCTGACCCTCAGGGCATATTCGGACAAAGGGCTCTTCAGCGTAAATATCAT
>JAWOFA010000118.1:0-7333 GCA_046482505.1 Desulfuromonadaceae bacterium
CGTGGACCCTGCCCCATCGTCTGGTGTTGCCGTGGATGTGGTTTTCCCACGATGGCACCATTGCGGCTGACTGGGCCCATATCCCGCCGCGCACGCGCATCTACATCCCCGTCTACGGCTGGGGGCGCGTGGAAGACAAAGGCTCCGCCATCAAAGGGCCCCGCCGCCTCGATCTGTTTTTTGACTCCCACAACGATGCCCTCCAATGGGGGCGCAAAACGGTTCAGGGTACCGTGGAGCGGTAAATAGTGGAGCCAGAGCCCGACAGACTCCTAAGCCGCGTGGGATTCCGGCAGAATGAGGCTGAAGATCTTCCAACCGGCGGCGGGTTCGAACAAAGCATCGAGACTGAAGAGGCGCAGGTTGTTGCGCGGGTCGACGGCGAACAGGGCGACGGCGAATTTCCCATGTTGGTTTTTCCAGTCGGAGTAGGTGTAGTTTTTAGTCAATTTGGTGGAGTGGATCTCAGCGCCGTGATCGAGCATCTCCTTCAGGGTCATGTAGGTTACATTTTCTCCAAACAGTAGAGTACCACGTGATTGATTCAGGCCGTTGTTACGTTTCTGCCCTTTGGGGCGCCTGTTCTGAATGCGATAGATGTTTTCCACTCCCAGATCCACCCGATAGTGCATTGCAGCGCCCATATTGAGTTCCTCATGGGGTGAAAGTGCGAGCATCTGTCCCAGACCGACCATATCCAGGTGGCGATCGGAGTGCTCCGAAATGGGGTTGCCGAAGTAGGTGGGTAATCCCTCCATGCGTGCTTTTGAGGTATATTCCCAACTTGAATCTGCAAGCTTGACCCTGAAACCCGCATTTTTGAGCGCCATAGCTATGGTGCGCGCTACCGGGCTCGCACCCACAATCAGGCAACCGCGGGGCTCGGGTTCTGCCACTCCGAGCCACATGGCAATAGGGCGTGCCGTGCCACTCTGCAACAGAACGGTACCGATGATTACCATGAAGGTCAGGGGGACAAGTTTGCTCGCATCGGCGAATCCGGCCTGTTCGAGCTGCATGGCGAATAGAGCTGATACCGCCGCTGCGACAATACCCCGCGGCGCAATCCAGGCGAGCAGATGGCGCTCGGGCCAGGTGAGGTTGGACCCGGCTGTAGACGCCATAACACCTAAAGGGCGTGCGAGGAATTGAATCCCGAGGAGGATAAACAGCGCCGGCCATCCCAGAGTGGTAAAATCGGCAAAATCGAGGCGGGAAGCGAGGATGATAAACAGCAGAGAGATGAGCAGGATACTCAGGCTCTCTTTGAAGTCGAGGATCTCTTCCATATCTACATTGCGCATATTGGTAAGCCACATCCCCATAACTGTAACCGTAACCAGGCCAGATTCCGCCTGAATCAGATTGGAGACAGCGAAGGTGCCGAACACCAGGGCCAGGGCGGTGACATTGTGGAGATACTCGGGCAGCAGGTGATAGCGCAGCACCAGACCGAAACCATAGCCGCCGATAATCCCGATTACAAATCCCACCAGCACAATGATGCCGAAGGTCATCAGCGTATGCCCAATGGCCTGCTGTCCTCCGCCAGCGACGATAAATTCATACACCAGAACCGCGAGGGAGGCCCCGATGGGATCGATGACGATCCCTTCCCAGCGCAGGATGTTTGACACCGCCTGGGTCGGGCGTACGGTGCGCAGCATGGGCCCGATAACCGTAGGTCCGGTAACTACCGAGATTGCACCGAACAGTAGGCTCAGTTCCCAGCTCAAGCCGAGGATGTAGCGCGTAAGCAGGGTAGTGATGGTCCAGGTGGTGACGGTGCCGATGGTGACCATGTTGCGCACCACCTTCTGCATCCCCCCAAGATCTCGATATTTCAGGGTAAGGCTGCCCTCGAAGAGAATAACCGCAACCGACAGGGAGACAAACGGGAATAGGAGGTCACCCAGGATTTTATCCGGCGATACGAGTTGCAAAATGGGCCCGGCAATGAGCCCAGCCATGAGCAGAAATATAATCGCGGGCAGTTTCAAGCGCCACGCCACCCATTGACACAGGCTGCTCACCACAAAAATTGCGGCAAACATTGCCACCAGAACCTCAACCGAACCATGCTCCATAACATATCTCCATTTCAGAACTTACAGCAGCTGTAGACTCCGCAGAATAAACAGCCCGAATGTGGTGGAAAAAAGGGATCCGATCGCTGTGGCCGCTATGATAGCCGCCGCAAGATGGTGACTCCCCCCCAACGCCAGGGTCATGGGGTAACTCGCCGCTGCGGTGGGAGCCGACATCATCAGATACAGAATTCCGAGGGTCTCGCCCCGCATTCCCAGGGCCAGCCCGCCGAGGGTGACCGCCGTCGGTACCACGACCAATTTAGCCAGGGTTGCGGCATACAGAGGCCTGGATGTAGTGAATTCGCGCACGCGGATCGAGGCCCCGGCACACACCAGGGCCAGGGGCAGGCTCATCTGTGCGAGATATTCTCCGGTATTCAGGGCCACCTGCGGCACCTTCCATCCACTTACGGAGACCACCACCCCGGCGGCGATCGCAAGAATAAGCGGATTTTTCCCGATGCTGATCAGCATCGGCAGAACCCGGGTGCGGAACGATGCCGCATCTATGCGGGATTCATTCTGATGGCGGGTGAGGGTGAGCACTGCGAGGACGTTGTAAAGGGTCGTCATCACCGCGAGGTAGATAGAAGCCGGCGCCACGACCGAGTCTCCAAAGGCACTGAAACAATACGCCAGCCCCACAATCCCCATATTGCCACGGAAGGATCCCTGCACAAATACGCCACGATCCTGACTCTCCTGCAGGCGCCTGTCCGCCTCCCGCTCCAAGAGGATAAATATTACCACCGTTGCCACCAGGGCATACCCGATGAGCAGCCAGGGCAATTCACGCTGAAAATCGGTCTGCACCAGTTTTACAAACAGCAGACACGGCAGGGTTACCTTGAATACCAGATCCGAGCCGGTACGCGCAAAACTGTCGCTGATCATACCGGTGCGCTTCAAAACCGCGCCGGTGAGGATGATGAAAAACACCGGCGCCGTGATCAGAAAGGCAAATTCAAGCGCTGCCAGCATCAGAAATCCTCGCCGATATTTGAAAAATATCTCTCAGCATAAATATTTGTTTCTATTGTTTTGTTCAATTTGCTAAGCATGCAAAAACCTGAACGCAAGCAGCTTTCAGGCTGAATTTATACCCCTGAAGCCTGCCTGTGTCGATCCTCTCAAAACTTATCCTATTTTCTTTCTGGCGTTGTGCAGTGCGTCCCTCATTACCTCTTCAAGGCAGGGGTGATAGAAGGGCATTTCAAGCATTCCGGCAACGTCTGCCTTGTATTCAATAGCCAGTGCCAGGGTGTGCGCCATATGTTCGGCGCCACGCCCGAATATCTCTGCCCCGAGAATACGCCCGTCAGCCTTGTTTACATAAATCTGAATTAGGCCCCGATTATCGTTGTAAATGGCGTGACGGGAACCTTCGCTCATGGGTAGCTTGCCAATGACAATCTCACTGTGGTTGAGTTCGTTGTAAGGGATCCCCACTGTAGCCATCTGTGGATCGGTGTAGTAGATCCCCAAAGGTACGGCGCGCTTCCCTCCCTGCGCGCCCGACGTGGCCAGAGCACTCTCCGCTGCAATACGCCCTTCAATGTACGCCTCATGCCACAAGGGGAGGTCTTCGGTTACATCCCCGGCTACATAGATATGACTTTCCCCGCAGCGCATAGTCAGAGGATCGTAGTGGGGCAGAGCGCGTGCATCGAGTTCGAGTTCGCTGTTTTTTAGATTCATGCTGCGCAGGCAGGATTCACGCCCACTCGCCACCAGGACCCGTTCGCACCTATGGGTGACAATCTCGCCGGTGTCGCGCTCGAATTGGAGCTCAAAACCATCTGCCGTTTTACGTGCTGCAATAAATTCGCCCCGGGGCACGATCTCAAGTTCCTTATCCAGCACATTCATGGTCTCTTTCTGCATATCCGGATGCTTGAACCCCCCGATACGCCCGGTGTGGCCGAACATAGTGGTCTTGACTCCGAGACGGTGGAATGCCTGTCCCAGCTCGAGGGCGATCACCCCCAGCCCTACCACCGCGATGGATTCAGGCAGATCATCGAGCTCAAATATGGTGTCGCTGCTGTCCACTTCATCCCTGATAGCTTCAAAAGGGGCGTGAAACGCCGGGGTTGAACCACACGCGAGAATGATCTTCTCGGCCTTTACCTGCAGGTCGTCACCCACCTGCAGGGTGTGCGGATCGACAAATACCGCCTGTCCCTCAATTTTATACTCCTCCGGGATCTTTTCCACTGTTTTGAGAACTCCCCCTACAAAGCGCTCCGCACGGTCCTTCTTCAGGCGCTCAAATACGCGCTTGCCGTCAACGGTGTAACTGCCTTTGATGCCGAAGAAGGCCCCTTCATCAATTTCATGCGCGATATCCGCCGCAGCAATGAGCATCTTACTCGGCATGCACCCAACCCGCGCACAGGTGGTGCCGTAGGGGCCATGCTGGATCAGTGCCAGGCTCTCGCTCTTGCGCCGGATACGGCTGTATGCCCCCAGTCCGGCGGTTCCCACTCCAACAATGGCATATTCAACTTCACGAACCCGCATATTTCCTCCTTAAATAAATGGATTTAAATTTGTCTGGGCACGCCGATGTGCCTGCCCTGGTTTGCTGCCTGAATCATACGGTCATATCTCACGCGCCTTTGTTACGTGCTTCACCAGCATCGCCGTCGGGATGGCTCCTATGGCTGCAACCACACATATCTGATACGTGATTTGCAGGCCCAGGCTGTCACCCAGGGCTCCCATTACGAATACCACCAATGATCCCACGCCGAAATTGATGAACATGTACATGCTGTTCATAAATGTCGGCATGTGGGTATCCACATCCTGAATGGTCGCCATCAGCACCGGGCCCGAGGCAAAGATGAAGAAGCCGAGAAACGCGAGCAACACAATGCTGTTATTAAACACAAACAGGCCCATGGCAACGACTGATCCGAGTGCGGCGATCAGCAGTGTCGCCTGCCGTCCTATTCTATCCGAAATGTTTCCCGCGCAAAACGTGCCAATTACCCCGAAAAACTGCAGTATTGACAGGGAAATCCCTGCATACCAGAGGGATTCTCCCTGTTGGGTCAGATATACCGGCAGGTACAGGGTCAGCGCACTTTTAACCGCAGTCTGAAACAGGATATACAGTGCAACCACCACAAACAGAGGGGCGTACATGCGCAGCATCCTCGTACTGTCACCCCGTTCCGGCGTACTCAGGTGCGTGGGGGGAACCTTATAGTTGCGCAGTTTTACAAACAGCACCAGGGATGCTGCGAGCCCTATGGGTATCAGGCGGTATATCTGCTCCAGCCCCCACCACGACACGGCACTGATTACCAGGATTGGCCCCAGGGTGCGTGCCAGCTCTCCCCCCACCATGAAAAAACTCATACCGGTACCGACTTTGGTTCCGGACACTTCACGCACCATAACCGGAGAGCGCACATGGAACAGCGCCGCCGAGACACCTGCAACAAACAGGAGGATTAACAGCACCCAGAACGAAGGTGCGAGTCCCACCAGTCCCATGCTTGTTGCAGTCAGTGCCGGGGTGAGTATAACAAAATAGCGGATTCCGGTACGCTCAGCCAGCACCCCCAAAAAGGGATTGAACAGTGCGGGTATGCGACGCACGATATCGAGCATGGCGCTCATGGAGAGCGACATCCCGAGTTTATCAATCAGTAGCGGCAGTAGAGCCGGTAACATGGCAGAAAAGGTGTCGTGGCTCAAATGTGCGGCGGAAAGGGTGAATACTTCTCCCTTTTTAAATTGTTTCCTACTCAATGTATAACTCCATTGCACTGCATGTCTACTTAGTAAGCTTGATGAACCGCACCCCATCATAGACGCCCATTCAGGTTGCGGCCACAAATTTAATCTAACCTTTAGGGTAAAGAAATTGTACTTTTCTCCGGATCTCTGGTAATCTTTTCCCGCGTGCGGATTAATTTTGCATTAGGCATTGAAATCCGCCATTTATCTGATTTTTTAATTAACCACTAGCTGTATGCGGAGGTGCCCGTGACCCAGATTACACGCTTCAACATACTCGCTACTGCCCTTGCCGGGTTGATCCTGGCGCTGAGCATCAGCTATTTCTTTATTTTTCTACCCTACCGCGAATATTCTGAGCAGGTCGTGGAACTGCGGCAGCTCTATATCAGTGAAGAGAAGAAAACCATACGCCTAGAAGTTGAGCGTGTCCTCAACGAACTGGAATTCCTTACCCAGGATCATTTGCGCCATGTTGAAAAAAACCTAATCCTCAACCTGACCGACATGCAGAGCCTCCTGGAATATGAGCGTTTCTCCAACTTGAATAAGGTTCAGGCAAAGCTCGCTGATATGCGCCGGGATATGGGGCACTTACACCAGACGGCATACTTCGTTCTAGATCCAAGTAACCGTGTTCTGAGCGCGAGTAAAGGTGTGAGCCTGCGCAAACTCGGTCTCGATGCTGAGTTAAGCAACCCTGAAATAGACTCTGTGCTACAGCCCCTCTGGGAATCAAACCCCAAACAGCTTACCCGCATCTCCTGGCCCACGGCGGACAGCTCTTCTGGAGTTGATGTCTATGCTCTCTACACCGAATTGGAAGAAGAGGGGCTGCGTATAGTTGCTCTCATCCCCAAACATGTCAGCGATAAACATCTGCAGCGGCGTTTTCTGGAGCGCTTATCCCAGGTGCGTTATGGTGCAGATCGCTCCGGGTATTTCTATATTTTGAACTCCGATGCGCAGCCGATAATGAGTCCTGTATTTTCTCCTGCGTTTAATCAGGATCTGAGCCCTAAGCCCATAGGGCAGGAACGCCTCGCAACCGCCCGCCGTCTGGTTCAGGTTGCGCAAAACGGCGGTGGCTATGTTGAGCATGTTTTTGAAAACCCGGTCAACCAAAATAAAAAGGGGAATAAAATAGCCTATGTCACCACTCTGCCACGCTGGGGTTGGGTGCTCGGGACGGGATTTTACACCAGCGCACTTAACCAACGGATTAATGCACAAAAAGAGGGTTCCCTTGAAAACACTCACGATAGAGCACGCATCGGGGTCGTTGTGGTGCTGCTCAATCTCCTGTTGGGTTTTGTTATCGCGTATATCACCAACAGACATATACGCCGTATTGAGGCCAAACGCGAAGCGCATCTGAAACGTCTGAAACAGTACAGCGATCTTCTGGATGAAATTTGTCTGGTTTCCAAGGGGGATCTGGAGGGTAACATAACCTACGCCAACGACAAGTTCTGCGAGGTGTCCGGCTA
>JAWOFA010000017.1:0-47676 GCA_046482505.1 Desulfuromonadaceae bacterium
GCCTGGCCGATGTTTGTGGGCATGTAGAGCGCTGGGATCAGCGCTTCGTGCAGATGCGCAAATACCGCTGTGCCCGCGAGACCGCCCAACAGGGTGAACACCGCATCCATACGCCCTTCACCTACTGCAGCCCAGCAGGTGCCGGGGCAGTAGCCGGAGAGTCCCCAGCCAATTCCGAAGATTATTCCCCCTAGTCCGGTAGCTACAATGCTAGTGGGCAGTGGTCTGGTAGTGCCGCCTCCGGAAGCCTCAAGGGCGAAAAGCCCGATAGCTGCAAAAACAACTACCAGAAGCATGAATTGAGGTATGTAGCGTTCACGCATTAAATGGGCTAAAAACATCTTTTGCGGGTTGGTTGCGCCTACGCGTTGAATGACAAAACCGAAAGCGATCCCTGAAAAAAGTCCTATCCAGATATCAGCCATTATTATCCCTCTTCTTTTTATACAGCAGGTGTGTGGTGAGCATGGTTACCCCGAAGATCACCACACCGAAATATATACCACTGACGGCCAGTTGGGTTGATCCCGACAGGAAGAGACCAAGAGTGCATCCCCCGGCGAGACGCGCACCAAATAAAATAAGAAATCCACCCAGAAAGCAGGTTGCATAACGTTTTGCGGGGCTTTTGCCGAACCGCTGCGCCCAGATGGCTGGCATATCTGTTATCTGCTGCCTGAATGTGCGCCCGGCGATAAAACCACCGATTGCCATGCCGAGGACAAATGTCATAAGCCATGAACCGGGGCCGGGCATGGAGCGGTAATGGGCTTTACTTGCGGCGTAGTCGGGAGCAACCTGAAGGAAAAAACCTTTCATGGTGGTAACAAATCCGCTCGAAGATGCCGGGGGGCCAAAGGTGGCAAAAATAAATACCATTATTCCGGCCAGTGCAATGGCGCTGGGGAGAATAGGCCAGTATGGAGCATTGCTTGTTTTCTTCATACCTAGCCTCCACATGAAATATATTTTTTGCCGCCTGAATCAGCCTCTTTCGCTGCCTTGGCTTCAGGCGTAGAAGGCGCTGATGATGACTGAGATTGTACGGCGCTTGCAGCAGAGCTTACTGAGGGTAGATCCTGCCCTGGCAGGGCACGTCCCCTGGTTTCAACCGGGAAGAATTCCTCCGGGCGACCCCAACTGTACCAGGAATTGTCATAAAGCATGAGATCCTTAAAACCCATGAGGCGCAGGATGTAGTAGGTGAATGAACTGCGCCGCGCAGAATGACAGTAGGTTATTACCCCGATTTCTGGATTTAAGCCGCGATAGAGTTCGGCAAGTGCGGCATAGCTTTTGATCCCTTTACTTTCTTTGTCACTCCAGTTGTCTTTGTAGTTGATATTTACCGCACCGGGGATATGGCCGGCCTTCAGCGGGGTTCCATCCAAGCCTTCATTGAGGGCTTCTCCCAGGTATTCCTCCTGCGAGCGTACATCGAGGATCTGGTAGTATGGATCACCCAGGCGCCTGTTGATGAAAATATCATCCACCATTTTGCGCGTTTTGATCTCTTTTGCCGGAGCCTGATACAATAGCGGTTCACGCTTTGCGGGTGAGTTTACAACTTTGCCGTCGGCGTCAATCCAACCGTCAATGCCTCGCTCCAGAATAGCCATGTTTTTGTGCCCGAGAAGATCGAGAACCCAGAACAGATAGGATGCGGTGGCGCCACCATCGTGCGCGACTGAATCGTACAAGATAACTGTATCGTTGCGGAATATTCCGTGCTCACCGAGAAGCTGCTGAGCTTTCTCGGAGCCGATAAAGTTGCCGCCGGTATTGGTGGCTGATTGATCAAGGCGGAACGTTGACCATGGCAGACGTATTGCCCCCGGAATCATTTTGCCGTCAAAGTGTTTGTCGTTTCTGACATCCACAATGACCAGGGATTCATCTGCGTTCATACGTTGCTGCAATTGGTTGGCATTTATGATGTATTGCGCATTGGGAAATTTGGCATAAGGGCTTTTGTCGGTGGAAGCAAAAGCCCAGGTGACCCCAAGGAGCAATACTGCGGCAATGACAATAAAGCGTAACGTTGATGGTTTATGCATAGCTCTCATCCTGTGTTGTTTGATTTTCGTTTGAAGGAAATAATAACCCTGTGACACGACATGAGGTCAGGACGTGTTGTGGAAGTTGAGGCGTGAAGTGAAAAAGATCATACTCAGTCCGGCAAAGAGCAGTTCAATGCCTATGAATAAACCGATTACCCAGGTTCCGGTTTCGGGGAGGCCGACCAGAACGAGCACAGCCAGGCCAAGATTGAGAAATGCACCACCAAAATACCATCCTGAAGGGATCCCCATTCTGCGCACGGCCAGTGCCTGGCTAAGACGGATAAAGCCGGCTACGAGAAAGAAGAGAGTAAACAGCATAGTGAGTCCTATAGCGCTACCTACAGGAGCAATTAGCATAATCAGTCCGACTATGAGATACACAAATCCTGAACTACGCCCAAGTACACTGCCAGCTCCAAGTCTGAAAGTATAGCCGAGTTGCACAACTCCAGCAACTGTGAGAAAAATGCCGAGGAGTATTATGGTAAGCATAGTGGTGAAAAAAGAACCTATGATTGCAAGTGCACCAAGCACAGAAAGAAATATACCTATACCGCGGATCCAGGTGTCAGGACTCTTTAGTTCGTATCTGCGATATTCTGAGTGAAGAGAGTGGATCATCAGTCCTCCTGTTTAATAATAGAATGATTTTACGTATCTTTAACTTAACAAACTAATCCCGGATTTCAAGAGAGACGACAGGGAGTAAAGTTAGCAAAATAATATTCTGCTAAGCTTGTGCGCGGTACAGGTTCTGGAAAATTATTTATTGAATGTACACTGGAGATGTGCTGCTGTTACGATCTTAGCTCTTGACAAATCATCTCCAGCAGATAAAGTTCGACGATGTAGGAGCTGTCTTTTCCCCTATTAAGAAGGAGATTGTCCATGCAAAAATACGAGTGCACAGCCTGTGGCTATATTTACGATCCTGAGAAGGGTGATCCCGAAAACGGAATTGACCCCGGCACTTCTTTTGCCGATTTGCCTGATGACTGGGTTTGTCCCCTGTGTGGCGTAGGCAAGGATATGTTTGAACCAGTCGAATAGAGACTGAACTGGAAGAGATAAGCTTAAGAGGTAGATTGAAATAGTTGATTTATGTCAACACCTTACTCTTTACGTTCCGGCCCCGCAACAGTGCAGTAAGAGCTGTGATGTTGCGGGGCTTTTTCAATCGTAACTGAACTTCTTAACCCAAACTTGAACCTGAGGAACCACAGATGAACGAAGAATTTAACGACCAGCATGAACAGAGTGAAGATGAAGATTTTGCCGCTATGTTTGAGGAGAGTATTGCCCGCATGGGGACTAAACTCGAACCCGGTATGCAGGTTGAGGCGAATATCTTGCAGATTGGCCCTGAATGGACTTTTCTTGATGTGGGGCAGAAGGGGGAGGGGGTGCTTTCCAGTGCCGAAATCCAGGACGAGGATGGCAAACCCAAATATGAGCTGGACGATAAGATCTCTGTGTACTTTGTGTCGCGTGCCGGCGGAGAGTTACGTTTCACCACCAAAATCGGTGGCGGTTCTTCAGGTCTGGAACAGTATGAAAGTGCCCATGCGAGCGGGATTCCGGTAGAAGGAACCTTTGAAGCGGAAACCAAGGGGGGCTTTACCGTGAAGCTCGGCGGCAATGTGCGCGCATTCTGCCCTTTTTCCCAGAGCGGGTTCCGCCAGGCAGAGGCGGAGAGTATCACCGGGCGTAGTGTGAGCTTCAAGATCACCCAGTTTGGCGAGCGCGGGCGCAATATTGTGGTGTCGCATCGGGCCATCCTCGAAGAGGAGCGTGAACGTCAGCGTGAAGAACTGCGCAATACCCTTAAGGAAGGGATGGTGGTCAAAGGTCTGGTGACTAATATCCGCGAGTTCGGTGCGTTTGTGGACATCGGGGGAATAGAAGGTCTGCTGCCCATCTCCGAGGTAAGTTACGGTCGGGTTGAGGATATCAACCAGGTGCTGAGCATCGATCAGGAACTCGAAGTGGCGGTTAAAAAGCTAGATTGGAAGAATAACAAGTTTTCCTTCAGCTTGCGCGACACCCAGGCGGACCCGTGGCAGAAGGTGGGAAGCATCTACAAGGAAGGGGAGCAGTATCCCGGGGTTGTGAGCCGTCTTGCTCCTTTTGGTGCCTTTATTACCCTGGAGGATGGGATTGACGGTCTCCTGCATATCTCCAAACTTGGAGAGGGGAAACGAATTGCCCACCCACAGGATGTGCTCAAGGTTGGGGAGAATATCCCGGTGAGTATCGAAAAGATCGATCCGGATGAGCGCCGCATCTCTCTGGTGCCGGCCGGGCAGGAAAGCGATGCCGGTGCCAAAAGCTACACCGATGCGACACCTTCCAGTGGCCTGGGCACCCTGGGCGATCTGCTAAAGGCAAGCCAGCGAGAAAAGGGGAGCAAGAAGTAGTTACATATGGATAAATCCACGCGTTCAGCGCTGCTGTTTGCCGTATGCATGGCGCATTTTATGATGCCGTTTATGATGTCGGCAGTTGGGGTCGCTCTCCCCGCGCTGGGGCGCGACCTCGATGCAAGTGCACAACAACTGGGTCTGGTGGAAACAACCTATGCACTCGCAGCGGCGGTGTTTCTCCTGAGTATGGGGCGCCTCGGAGATATCCACGGGCGCAAACGCATTTTTGTGTACGGTCTGCTGGTGTTTTCCCTCTTTGGCGGCTTGATATCCCTTAGCCCCAATGTCGAATGGGTCATTGTACTGCGCTTTTTTCAGGGTATAGGCGGTGCCATGGTTATGTCTACCACCATGGCAATGGTGGTGGCGGCTTTCCCCGCAGAGGAACGGGGTCGTGCGTTGGGGATTGTGGTCGCAAGTGTGTATGCGGGGATCTCTTGCGGCCCCTTGACAGGTGGTTTTCTGGTCGAACACTTCGGGTGGCGCTCCCTGTTTTACATGGTGCTCCCTCTGGGGTTGCTCACCTACGTGCTGGTACGCACTAAAATCAGGCAGGACTGGGCCGAAGCCAAAGGAGAACCCTTCGATTTCAGCGGAGCGATTATATATGCCGTTGCGGTGCTGCTGTTGTTTTCCGGGGTGGTGAATGTGAATCGTGGCCTGTGGGCGTGGGGCCTGATAGGGCTGGGGAATGTTGGCCTCGCGGGGTTTCTGGTGCTTGAGGCGCGTTTGCCGTTCCCCATTCTCAACGTAACCCTGTTAACGCGGAACCGGGTGTTTGCCTTCAGCAATCTGGCGGCGATGTTCAACTATGCCGCAACCTTCGGGATCACCTTTTTCATGAGTCTGTATCTGCAGTATGTCCAGGGATTCGGGCCCCAGCAGGCCGGAGCGGTGCTGATCATCTCGCCTGTGGTGCAGACCATCCTCTCCCCCGCATGTGGACGTCTTGCAGACCGAGTGCCGGCAGCGCTGGTCGCGACCACAGGGATGCTGTTCTGTGCGGTTGCCCTGGCGCTCGCATCGACTCTTGACGCCACGTCAAGCATGGTAATGGTGTACACCCTGCTGGTTGCACTTGGTACAGGCTTTGCTTTATTTTCCTCCCCTAATATCAGCACTATCATGGGGAGCGTGCCCACGCGATATCTGGGCGTAGCTTCAGGTATGAATGCAAGTATGCGCACTTTCGGCATGCTCAGCAGTATGATGATAGTGACCCTGGTTTTTACCTATGTAATGCCGGGCGTTGCAGTGTCAGCGCAAACAATTGATGCGTTCCTGCACAGTATGCATATCTCTTTAATGGTATTCAGCGGTTTGTGTGTAGTGGGGATTGGGTGTTCTCTGGTACGCATCAAACAGGCAGTTGAACAATAAAATAGTTTGATAATAACAGGAGGAGGCCAGACAGGTATGCGTTACTGGTTGATGAAGTCCGAACCCGGGGAGTTCAGTATTGACGATCTGCAGCAGAGGCCGGATCAGACTGAACCCTGGGATGGGGTGCGCAACTATCAGGCGCGCAATTTCATGCGTGACAATATGCGTGTTGGAGATCAGGCGTTTTTCTACCATTCCAACTGTAAAACCCCGGGGATTGTAGGAATTATGGAGATTGCCCGTGAAGGATACGCCGATCACACGGCATTCGATCCGGATTCAAACCATTTTGACCCTAAAAGCGACCCGGACAAACCACGCTGGATGATGGTGGATGTAAAATATGTGCGCCACACCGGGCGCGTGATACCCCTTGCGGAACTGAAGGAACACGACGAACTTGCGGGGATGAAACTGCTCCAGAAAGGTAATCGACTGTCGGTGATGCCGATATCGGAGCACGAGTGGTTCTACATCCTCGGGCTGGAAGATCACTCCTGATCCGAGGCGTCGAAGTGTTCCGGCCCTTGCAATAAGGGGGCGCCGGTTGAATGGGCAATCCCCCGGAGCATGCCGTTGAATACAAAATGGTGAAACGGCAATACAGCATACCAGTAGGCTATACCTAGAAGCCCCTTGGGCATAAAGCGCGCAATCTGCTGCACTTCGGTGCGGCCTTCACCTGCAGGTTTGAGGCGGAAGATCAGGGCCGCTTCGCCGGGGAGTTTCATCTCGGAGGACAGCACCAGTGTCTCAAAGCGCTGAACCTTGAGTATACACCAGAAATCTACCGCATCTCCCGTATGTAATGTCTTGGAACTGCGCCGTCCCCGGCGCAGCCCGAATCCCCCGATAAGTTGATCTAAAAAGCCGCGTATCTTCCACAGCCAGTTGGCGTAGTAGTAGCCTGTGTCCCCACCGAGGGAGGTTATCGAAGGCCAGATCTGCTCTGCAGAGCCCTGGATTACTACCCGGCGCGAATCCTCGAACATACTTCCTCCGGCCCAAGTAGGGTCTCCGGGGTTAGTAAGCTCCATCGGAGGCAATTGCCCCGAATCACTCCACGCTGTTTCTACCTCATGCTGGCGCGTACGCAACAGGGCACGCCGGATTGCGGCTCTGGCATCGTGGAGTTCCTGTGGAATGATTCTGGTGATGCGGTTTTCGCGGCAAACCACCGGATTTTTCAACCCCTGTGCCAGGGGGCGCGCCAGGGATACCGAGATGGGGGTGATAAAGTGGATCCAGTACGCACTGATGCGCGAATTGAGAAAGGGCAGCTGAATAATCCGGCGTCGTGGTAGCCCTGCTTCCTCGGCGTAGATACGCATGAGTTCGCAGTAGTTGGTGACCTCCTCCTGACCGATATCAAAGGTCTCCCCTATAACTTCAGGATGTTCCAGGCACCCGATGAGATAGTAAATGACGTTGCGGATCCCGATGGGCTGACACGGGGTGTCTACCTTGCGCGGAGCAATGATAATGGGGAGGCGATCCACCAGATAACGCAGCATTTCAAATGAAGCACTCCCGGAGCCGATAATCATGGCAGCGCGCAGAATGGTAACCGGCACCGGTCCCTGGCGCAGAATCTGCCCCACCTCGGCACGAGATCGCAGGTGATGACTTAGTTCGGGGTGTTCTTCTCCCAGGCCGCCCAGATAGACGATCTGTTCCAGTTCTGCTGCAGCTGCAGCGTGAGCCATGTTTTGCGCAGCAAGGCGATCGGTGGAGCTGAAGTCACTTACCCCCGGATGCATGGAGTGCACCAGATAGAATGCTGCATAACAGCCGTTTAGTGCCTGAATCATGGTGGTGCGATCCAGCACATCCCCTTTAAAGATTCGCAGTCCGGGATGTGTGGCCCAGGGGCGCCCTTCGAGCTTCTCGGGGGCGCGAACCAGCGCGCGTACTTGGTAACCGCGCTCCAGAAGGCGCGGAACCAGTCTTCCCCCAACATAACCGGTTGCCCCTGCGACAAATATCGGTTGCTTTGGATGTTTCAATTCTGCTCCGTTCATCTGTCCTCCGTTCATTCAGCGGTTAGGTTAAATATTATATCATGCTGACAGCCCGGCAGGGTGGATGTTTTCGTGTGAGAAGGAGGGGAGATGCCTTAATTTACAGTTTGGCGCGGACAACTGCTTGGGTGCAGTGCATAGAGAGAGTTGTGTTAGGAGATGAAAATTTTTCATCTATCCGCCCTTGAAAAGTGCTGATACAGGGTTAATATAACCTGTAAACAACTCATTTTGATGCTGTGCTGCGCCGTGACGCTGGTAGTGGATGTGCTCTGTTTTTGCAGGTAATTCAGGATTAAATATCAAGGTATTGTAAATGAAAAGGAGGACACTATGTCACTGGTTCGTTGGGATCCATGGAGGGAAATGGAAGAGTTTGTTGATCGTTACAATCGTGCCCTTAGTGAGCGCCAGGAAGGTGGCCAGGATGTGATGAGTAAGGGGGATTGGTCGCCCAGGGTCGACATTACCGAAACTGATGATGAATTTACCATCAAGGCTGAAATTCCTGAGGTAAGCAAGGATGATGTCAAGGTGAAGGTTGAAAACGGCATCCTCATGATTCACGGTGAGCGTAAACAGGAAGAAGAGGAGAAAGGGAAGACTTTCCACCGTATTGAGCGTCACTATGGCGCGTTTAACCGTAGCTTTACTCTGCCGGAGACGGTAGATCAGGAAAACGTAAAGGCAAGCTTTAAAGATGGAGTGTTGAGTATCAGACTCCAGAAGGTTAAAGATGCTAAACCCAAGGCTATAGATGTTGATATTGAAGGCTAGGGGTCCCTCTGCTACAGGCGCAGCGCAGGTATATAATGTTGTGATAAAAAGAACGGAAAATATACAAAAAGGCGATGGAGATGCAGCCATCGCCTTTTTGTATGAAGAAGGCATATGTGTTTCCTGTATGAATGAAGCTGTTGTGGTTGCCTAATTTATCCGCCAGGTGTATTTTGCCTCTTTGAGTACTGAAGCGTCCTTCCAGCAACGTCAGCAGAGGTGATTTGTAGTATGCGAGCATCAGAGGCCACCGTGATTGAGGTCTTCACCCCGAGTGTGGAGCAGAGTTCTAATCCGTGCTCTATACCAATGTATGCGGATCACATCGAAGCGGGCTTCCCGAGTCCGGCGCAGGATTATGTCGATCAGTGCATGGATCTGAACGAGCTGTGTATCCGCCATCCAGCGACGGCTTTTTTTGTTCGCGTTAAAGGTGATTCCATGGTTGAAGGAGGAATTGGTGATGGAGACGTTCTCATCGTCGAGGGGAGCATCGACCCGCGTCATGGTGATATCGTAATCGCCTGTATCGATGATTCCCTTACGGTAAAGCGCCTCGAAATCCATCCGGAGGCGAGGCTTGTTCCTATGAACGTTGCATACCGGCCCATTGCTATTACACCCGATAATGAAACCAATATCGTGGGTGTGGTTACCAACGTTATCCATCCTCTGCGTTAAAGGTGCATCCCGATGTTTGCCCTGGTAGATTGTAACAACTTCTATGTCAGTTGTGAGCGCCTGTTCCGTCCCGACCTGCGTCGGCGTCCCATTGTGGTGCTGTCCAACAACGACGGCTGCGTGGTAGCTAGGAGTCAGGAGGTAAAGGATCTGGGGGTCAGGATGGGGGTGCCTCACTTTCAGATTCGCGATCTGATTCAGCGCCATGAAGTGGTAGTCTTTTCTTCCAACTACACCCTGTATGCGGATATCTCTGCCCGCGTGATGCTGGTATTGGAAGAGATGGTGCCAGATATGGAGGTGTACTCCATCGACGAGGCTTTTCTGCGTATGCCCGATGAACGCGCACCCATGGATGAGCGCCTGGAGTTCGGACGCAAGGTGCGCGAGCGTCTGTTGCGCTGGCTCAGGATCCCCGTATGTGTGGGTATTGCCCCGAGTAAAACCCTGGCTAAACTCGCGAATAGCGCAGCCAAACACGATGTGGCCAGTGGAGGTGTAGTTGATCTGAGCGATCCCCTCCAGCGCGAACATCTGTTTGTCCGCACCGAAGTGGGGGAGGTCTGGGGGGTGGGAGGCCGTACCCGCGACAAGCTTCAAGCAATGGGAATTCGAACCGTAGCGGATCTGGCGCATGCGTCACCGGAGAGAATCCGGCGCCGCTTTTCGGTAAACCTGCAGCGCACGGTGTACGAGCTTAATGGTCAGCCCTGCTTCGGGCTTGAGTCTTCTCCAGTAAATAAACAGCAGATTATCTGCTCGCGCTCCTTTGCCCAGCGCATAACCGACTTTACCGAGCTGCGTGAGGCTGTATGCACCTATACAGTGAGGGCAGCTGAGAAACTGCGCGAGCAGCGGCAGGTTGCAAGCCAGGTGACGGTGTTTATCCGTACCGGGGCATACAATACCAACGAACGCCATTACTCCAATTCGGCTCAACGCCGCCTCGATTTCCCCGGCAACGATACTATGGCTCTGGTTGGAGCGGCCACCAGTGCGCTGCAGAGCGTATGGCGCCAGGGATATCGCTACGCCAAGGCCGGCGTGATGCTGAGCGATCTGTGTCTCGAGGAGGAAGCGCAACCAGGTTTGTTCGACCACACCTCTGCGCAGCGACAAAATCCGGCTCTGATGCAGGTGGTGGATGAGGTCAACCGCAGAGGTAAGGGAAAGATATGGTTCGGATCTCAGGGGATAAAAGAAGATTGGCGCATGAAACGTGCTCACCTCTCGCCAGCGTATACCACGCGCTGGGAAGATATCCCGGTAGTTTCGTAGCGCGACTTCTGCAAAATATGCGCTCGCGAGTATTTATCTGCTCCTTTCCTATAATGCGCAATATGCTCCCAAAGGCTATGCAAATAGGATTTGACATAAACCCGATAATCCTGATTTAATCACGAATTGTGTTTTTGTTCCGGTCTTGTGATCGGCATTTTATACAATACTTGAGAAAGAAGGTAACGACCATGAATCCACTGGCTCAAGAACTAAACGATGTACTGGCACAAAAGAATCCGCAAGTCTTGGAAATGCTCTCTGATCTTGGTAAGAATCTGTTTTTCCCCAAAGGGATTCTTACGCAGTCAGCTGAAGCAAAGGAAAAGGCACACAAATACAACGCCACCATCGGCATTGCGACCGAAGGTGATGGCCCCATGTATCTGCAGTGCATTCATGACAAACTTTCCGCTTACAATCCCAAGGATATCTTCCCTTATGCCCCACCCGCAGGGAAGCCTGAATTGCGTGCGGCATGGCGTGAAAAAATGGTGCGTGAGAATCCGAGCATGGAGGGGAAAAAGTTTGGAGTCCCCATTGTTACCAGCGCTCTGACCCATGGTCTCTCCATTGTAGCGGATATGTTTGTAGATCCCGGTGATCATATGGTTCTGCCCGATAAGATGTGGGGCAACTACAACCTCACCTTTACCACCCGCAGGGGAGCGGTGATCAAGAAGTATCCCACATTTACTGTAGAAGGTGGATTCAATGTCCCGGCTTTCAGGTCTGAACTTGAAAATGTTGCGGCAGAAAAGGGCAAAGCCATTGTTCTGCTCAACTTCCCTAATAACCCCAGTGGATATACCCCCAGCGTTGAAGAGGGTGATGCAATTGTGAAGGTGATCAAGGATGTGGCTGAAG
Organism: Desulfuromonadaceae bacterium; assembly: GCA_046482505.1. Lineage (GTDB taxonomy): Bacteria > Desulfobacterota > Desulfuromonadia > Desulfuromonadales > Desulfuromonadaceae > JAIVHC01. Next base: position 11,494 of record JAWOFA010000017.1, read on the forward strand.
ATGGCTGCAACCTGGTAGTAGTTACTGATGATGCCTACTTCGGGCTTTTCTATGAAGATTCCATGCAGGAATCCTTGTATGGTAAACTTGTCAACCTCAACCAGCGTATTCTCCCCATCAAACTCGATGGAGCTACTAAAGAGGAGTACGTCTGGGGGTTCCGCACCGGATTTATCACCTACGCGGATGAAAACGATGAGGTTCTTGCCGCGCTGGAGAAGAAGACCCTCGGCTGCATTCGTGCCACCATCTCCAACTGTCCCCATCCGGGGCAGACCTTTGTCCTTGATGCCCTGCGATCAGATAAGTTTCTGGAGCAGAAGGAACAGAAGTATCAGATCATGAAAGGGCGGGCTCTTAAGGTTAAAGAGGTGCTTGCTGATTCCAAGTTTGATGATGTATGGGAGTACTATCCATTCAATTCAGGATACTTCATGTGCCTGAAGTTAAAGAATGTGGAAGCGGAGCCGTTGCGCCTTCACCTGCTGGACAAATACGGCGTTGGCACCATTGCGGTTAATAAAACTGACTTGCGCGTAGCTTTCTCATGTATCGCCGAGGAGGATATTGAGGAACTTTTCAATCTTATCTATCATGCTGCTACAGAACTAACCTGATATGTAACGGGATAATTAGCAAAAAAACCCGCCTTGAATCGGCGGGTTTTTTTGTGAGAATGGCTCATGCATTTTTCCCAACTCGACAAGTAAGCTCTTTGTTAAGGTAAGCTTTTACGTGACTAATATGGAATTTTTTTTCACAGTGATCGGTGTGGTAATGGTTGTTGAGGGGATGCCGTGGTTTCTTTCTCCTCAGGGGGTGAAGAAGATGCTCCTCCAGATATTGCCCCTGCCTGAGCGCACCATGCGCAGCATGGGGCTGGTGTTGATGCTCGCTGGTCTTGCTACGGTTTATATTGCCTCTTACTATTTTGCATGATTTGTGTGATATGTTACTGAGTGATTTTGACTACACCCTACCTTCAGATCTGATTGCGCAGCAACCCGCAGAACAGCGCGAAGATTCGCGTCTTATGCTGTTGGAACGCAGCACCGAAAGTATTCGGGATACCCGCTTTAAAAATATTGAGTATTACTTCAATGCCGGGGATGTTCTGGTTATTAATGACACCCGGGTTATCCCGGCGCGTCTCCATGGCACTAAAGCCAGTGGAGGGAGGATAGAGGTTTTTTTGGTGCGACGTCTGGAACGCATGCCGGGGGAGTGTTGGGTATGCCTTACACGAAGTTCCCGAGCTCCACGTCCAGGAACACGCCTTACTCTTGCCGAATGCCTGAGCGCCGAGGTGCTCGAGGAAGGGGGCGACGGTTACAGAAATATCCGCTTCGAGTATAATGGAGACGATTTTCTGCAGTGGCTCGAAGAGAACGGAAGTATCCCTCTGCCGCCGTATATTGAGCGTGCCCCGCAACATCAAGATCTGGAGCGTTATCAGACCACTTTCTCCAGTGTTCCCGGAGCAGTGGCGGCGCCAACTGCCGGACTTCATTTTACCCACGAAATTCTTGATATTCTGCGCCACAAGGGGGTTGAGATAGTCCCTCTAACCCTGCATGTAGGTCTGGGCACCTTTCTGCCGATACGGGTGGATAATGTTGCAGAACACCGCATGCATGCTGAAGCGTACAGCATCCCGGAATCCACCGCGGCGGCCGTATCAGCCGCAAAACGAGAGGGACGCAGGGTGGTAGCACTGGGTACGACGGTTACCCGTACCCTCGAATACGCTGCCACTGGTGCGGGGGAGATCCATGCCGGTAGCGGAATGACGGATATGTTTATCTATCCCGGCTATCGCTTCAAGGTCATCAACGCGCTGCTGACTAATTTCCACCTGCCCAAATCCACTTTACTCATGTTGGTGAGTGCCTTTGCCGGGCGGGATTTTGTCCTGCGTGCCTACGCTGAGGCGGTGGCGCAGCGCTATCGTTTTTTCAGCTATGGCGACTGCATGCTGATAACGTAACTTTTTGCAAAAGGAACCGCTCTACCATGGCGTTTGGATTTGAACTCCTGCATACCGATACTGCTTCAGCTGCACGTAGGGGGCGTATAGCCACGAGCCGAGGGACTATAGAAACCCCGGTATTCATGCCGGTGGGAACTCAGGGAACCGTAAAGGCCGTGTTTCCGGAAACCCTGCAGGATATCGGGGCTCAGATTGTCCTCGGGAATACCTATCATCTGTTTTTACGCCCCGGTCACGAGTTGATTCAGCGTCTGGGTGGGTTGCATAAGTTTATGCACTGGCCCAGGCCCATCCTTACTGATAGTGGCGGCTTCCAGGTGTTCAGTCTGGGGAAGTTGCGTAAAATAGATGAAGATGGGGTCAGGTTTCAATCCCACCTTGATGGCTCCAACAAGATTCTCACCCCCGAAACATCGGTACAGGTACAGCAGGCGTTGGGTGCGGATATCCTTATGGTGTTTGATGAGTGTATTCCGTACCCCTCAACGCGTGCATACGTGGAAGACTCCACAGCGCGTTCCATGCGCTGGGCAAAGCGTTCCCTTGCCGCCCACGATCGCAGTGATGGCAGTGCGTTGTTCGGAATCGTCCAGGGAGGGATGTATGAAGATCTGCGCCACGAAAGCGCCCGTATTTTAATGGATATCGGTTTTGATGGCTATGCCATCGGTGGTCTTTCCGTGGGGGAGGGTGCGGAGGAGATGTATGCGGTGATGGACTATACTCTGCCGTTGCTCCCTCAACTGCAGCCACGTTATGTTATGGGGGTGGGCACTCCGGAAAATCTGGTGGAGGGGGTGCGACGAGGAGTGGATATGTTTGACTGTGTCATGCCTACGCGCAATGCGCGTAATGGTGTTTTGTTTACCCATACGGGCAAGATAAGCATAAAGCAAGCGCAATATGCAGATGATCCCGCGCCCATTGATCCCCACTGTGATTGCTACGTGTGTCGTAACTACAGCCGTGCCTATCTGCGCCATCTATTCAAATGTAATGAGATTCTTGCCTCCATGTTGAACACCCAGCACAATCTGCACTACTACCTCTCCCTCATGGATCAGATTCGCAGTGCTATATCACAGGGAACATTCAGTAAATTTTGCACAGATTTTTATGCTTTGCGCACTTGAATATAAAATGTTGGTTCGATTTTACACTATGGCGGTCTTGTACTTGAAAGTTGCGTCATAACAGGTTATAAACGGAGCTTAAATTTTTTACGTAACTAACTTAACTGGGAGGAATAATTATTATGGTTTCAACAGCTTATGCAATGGCTGGAAGTGGTGCTCAGGGTGGTCAGCAGGGATACGAGGGGATCGTCATGCTGGTCCTCATGTTTGCGATCTTCTATTTTCTCCTCATCCGCCCACAGCAGAAACGTGCCAAGCAGCACCGTAAACTGATCGAATCCCTAAAGGCGGGCGATAATGTAATTACTGCCGGGGGGCTCCATGGGAAAATTGTAGCTGTCCAGGACGATGTGGTCACCCTTGAGGTTGACAAAGGGGTGAAGATGAAGTTCAACCGCAGCTCAATTTCTGCTACTGCGCAGCAGAGCGAGTAAAGAGCCGCTTATTTGTTTGTGTGGGTTTTATGCACCATTGAGTGCGGCGTCAGTCGGCGTCCGCATAGCTGGCCTTCTTGAAGGGAGTGGAGTTGAGATATGACGAACAGCATTAAACTGCGTGGGCTGCTGGTTCTGGCGTGTGTGGTACTGGCCCTCGCCTCACTGGCACCTACGGTGATGAAGGATCGTCTGCCCACATGGTGGCAGAATGCCTTTGATCCTATCCATCTGGGGCTGGACCTTCAGGGAGGGATGCATCTGGTTTTGGGAGTAGAGGTTGACAAGGCTGTCGAGAGCCGCCTTGACAGCATTATCGAAGAGACCGAGGTTCTTCTCAACGATGAAGATATTATTTTCAAAAGTGTAGATCGCTTTGAAGGTGAGCGTCTGAAAGTTACTGTATATGATACGGAAGCTGGAGAAGAGGTGGATGCGGTTATGCGCGAGCAATTCCCCTCCCTCGAACCCATGACCATTGATGCGAGTTCAGGCTATGTGGAGAAGAACTATCGCTTCAGTGATAAAGAGATTGCCCAGATTGAGGACTTTGCCGTACGTCAGGCCCTTGAGACCATGCGCAACCGCGTGGATCAATTTGGCGTAAGTGAGCCGGTGATACAGCGCCAATCTGACAATCGCATTCTGATTCAGCTGCCGGGGATTAAAGAACCACAACGCGCTATTAACCTGTTGGGCAAAACTGCACAGCTGCAGTTCAAGATGGTTGTAGAGGATGCGGACATTGAGGCAGCCAAGGCGGGCAATACACAGCCCGGAACCACGCTCCTGCATGAACGCGATGTTGATCCACGCACAGGGCAGGTAACCGAGCGCCCCATTGTGGTGTCCGATCGTTCATCTCTCACCGGAGACCTGCTCTCCGATGCGCAGATGCGGATTGATGCACGCTTCAATGAACCTTATGTTGCTATCGATTTTAATTCTGCCGGGGCGAAACGCTTTGATCAGATTACCGCAGCCAATGTGGGGCAACGCATGGCCATCGTGCTGGATGATACGGTGTATTCTGCACCCACCATCAGGGAGCGGATCTCAGGAGGGAGTGCCCAGATAAGTGGAGCTTTCACTGAGCAGGAAGCAACAGACCTTGCTATTGTACTGCGGGCCGGATCCCTCCCCGCTCCGGTAAATATTCTGGAAAACCGTACTGTAGGGCCGTCCTTAGGACATGATTCCATAGAACAGGGGATCAATTCGGTAATTATCGGGGCTGTACTAGTTATTATCGTGATACTTGTGTATTACCGCGGCGCGGGTATTGTGGCCAACACCGCCCTTGTGCTGAATATGATATTTATTCTGGCACTACTTGGGATGTTCAAAGCCACGTTAACCCTGCCTGGGATTGCGGGGATCGTGCTCACAGTCGGTATGGCGATTGATGCCAACGTTCTGATCTTTGAGCGCATTCGTGAGGAATTGCGCAACGGTAAATCAGCACGTATCGCGATTGATTCCGGTTACGCCAAGGCGTTTGTCACCATTGTGGATGCCAATATAACTACTCTGATTGCCGCAGTCGTTCTGTTCCAGTTCGGCACCGGACCGGTTAAAGGTTTTGCGGTAACTCTCTCAGTGGGTATTCTGGCTTCCATGTTTACCGCCATATTCGTTTCACGTCTGATTTTTGATTTCTTCCTGGATGTGCGCAATGTCCGGAAGATCAGCATATAAAAGGAGCAACTGATGGAGTTGATAAAACCCGATGTAAATATTGACTTTATAAGTAAACGTCGGTATGCGGCAGTATTATCAGTTGTTTTGATTCTGGTTGGACTTGCGGCACTTGTAGTTCGCGGTGGCCCTAACTACGGGGTTGATTTTGCCGGTGGAACTGTGGTTCAGGTGCGCTTTAACCAGCCCACTGATGCGGTGCAGATAAAAGACCTGCTGGTCCCGGAGGTGATTGGCTCAGCTGTGGTGCAACGCTTTGGGGATGAGGACAATGAGTTCCTTATCCGCGCAGAGGAAGCTGATGGCGGTCTCCAGGGGATGCGCACCGCCCTTATGCAGAAACTGGAGCAGGAATATGGTGAAGGCGGTGTTGAGTTGCGTCGTGTTGAGATGGTTGGCCCTCAAGTGGGTAAAGATCTGCGCCAGAAAGGGCTGATGGCCATTGTCTACGCCATGGTGGGGATTCTGCTGTATATCAGTTGGCGTTTTGAATTGCGTTTTGCCGTGGGTGCCATTGTCGCACTAGTGCACGATGTAACCCTGACCTTCGGTGCATTTTCCCTGTTTGATAAAGAGATTGGGCTTCCGATTATTGCAGCCTTTCTCGCGATTATCGGCTATTCCCTCAATGATACCATCATTGTGTATGACCGTATTAGGGAGAATCGCGGGCGCTATAATGACAGAAGCTTTGCAGATATTATCAACCGGAGCATAAACGACACCCTGTCACGTACTATACTTACCTCAACTACTACTTTGCTGGTAGTTTTGTCCCTGTTTATCTTCGGCGGCGGGGTTATCCACGATTTTGCCTTTGCCCTTCTGATCGGGGTTATCGTGGGAACCTACTCCTCCATCTACATTGCGAGCCCGGTGCTGTTATTGTGGGATAAATTTCAGACTAAAAAGATTCAGGAACCCTGAAAACGAAGCTGAATCCAGGGTGTAAATAGTTAAACTAAAACAGGGCCGTGCTTTATTGCGGCCCTGTTTTTACTTGGAGTAATATGTGATTACCGAAGACCAGCGCTCATCGTTGACAATAACAACAGACTCTATGCGTGCCCACTGCAGTCGTATGTGGCAGTCACGAGGTGAGTTATTGCCTGCAGCGGATTTTCCCACCCTTGAAGGTATAAGCTCATTACAAACTCAACTTCTTGCGCTGCGGGGAATAGACTCTGCTTTGCAGGCGCACGCCTTTGTGAATGCGCGTTTAAAGGAACTTCCTGACCCGCTCCTCCTCCCGGACATGGGCGTGGCGGTAGATCGTTTACTTTACGCAATCCGCAACGGGGAACGGATTGCAGTACATGGTGATTACGATGTAGACGGGGTAAGCGCTACCTCTGTTCTCTATCTTGCCCTTGAGCGTGCCGGAGCGAAGGTTACCTATCATATTCCTCTGCGCCTGGAAGAAGGCTACGGACTTAGTGCGGCGGCACTACGGGAAGATGCTACTGCGGGAGTGAAAGTTGTAGTATCGGTCGACTGCGGCATCAGCGCCATGAATGAAGCCGCTTTAGCGCGCGAATGTGGAATAGATCTAATTGTTACTGACCACCATCAGCCCGGTGATTCCCTCCCCGACGTATATGCGTGCGTAAATCCCTGGCTTAAATCCTCAGAATTTCCGTATAAACCGCTGTGCGGGGCAGGGGTAGCATTTATGCTCGTAGTGGCGCTTTACGGTGCATTGCGGCGCCAGGACAAGGTGCCGGATGGGTTTGATATCCGCACGTTGCTCGATCTTGTTACCCTTGGCACGGTTGCTGACCTGGTTCCTCTGACCGGCGTTAATCGTATTCTGGTAAGGACTGGTCTGCCTTTACTTGAAGAGGATTATCGCCCGGGAATTACTAAATTGAGAGAGGTTGCCGGGGTTGATAAAGTAAGTGCCGGAGTGGTGGGCTTTCGCCTTGCTCCACGCCTCAACGCCGCGGGTCGGCTTGCCGCCGCGGCTCGAGGGGTTGAGCTCTTGTTGAGTAATGATAAACAGGTGGCGCAGAATATTGCCACCGAGTTGGATCAATGCAACCGTGAGCGTCAGGAGATTGAAGAGGGGACCTTGCTTCATGCGGTAGCGCGGATTGAAAAGGAACTGGGTAATTCGCACCGTAGTATTGTTCTTGCAGATTCAAGCTGGCACCCTGGTGTGATAGGGATTGTCGCGAGTCGCCTGGTAGAGAAATTTAACCGCCCCGTGATCCTGATTGCCATCGACCCCGAAAGCGGAATGGGCAAAGGTTCAGGGCGCTCTGTCCAGGGGCTTAATCTTTACCATGCCTTGAAACACTGTAGTGAGTGGATGGAGGGGTACGGCGGACACGAGTTTGCAGCTGGCTTAAGCATAGAATCCCGGAATGTTGTGCCTTTTGCACAGGCTTTTGAATCTTACGCTTGTCAATCCCTCAGCCCGGAGCAGCTTATTCCACGTGTTACCTATGATCTGGAGCTCCCGCTGGATGATATCAGTGCAAAATTACATGATGAGCTTCAGGCCCTGGCTCCGTTTGGAATGGGTAATCCTGAGCCGGTGTTTTTGTGTCGCAATCTCAAGGTACAGCAGGCCGGGGTGGTGGGGAACAACCATCTTCGCTTTCGGGTACAGCAGGGAGGATACAGTCTTGCGTGTATTGCCTTTGGCTTAGCTTCTAAGTTGGAGATGTTGCAAGGTAGGGTGGATATACTGTTTCAGATAGATACCAACACCTGGCAGGGGCGAACATCCCTGCAGCTTAAAGTGAAGGATATTCGCCCCGCAACAGAATCATCAGCTCAAGTTACATAGGGATAATCTGATAGAGCCAGTTGGATATTTTGCTAAATTGGTTAGAGAACAGGAGTATGCCCACTACTATCATAAGGACACCGGTTATGATCTCCATCAGGCGAATGTGTACTTTGAAGCGATTGAAAAATATCAGGAATTTGTGAAATAGCAGCCCGGCAAGCATAAAGGGAATTGCCAGTCCGGCGGAGTAGGTGGTGAGAAGAGCCACGCCGTGAATGGTGTCGCTTGAGGTTCCCGCCGCGAGCGCGAGAATCGCCCCGAGGATAGGGCCAATACACGGAGTCCAGCCTGCAGCAAACGCCAGCCCCACCAGAAAACTGCCCAGATAGCCACTGGGCTTGTTTTTGATATTGATGCGTTTGTCTTTCATCAACATCCCGACTCGCAGAATCCCGGTCATGTGCAGACCAAATGCAAATACCAGCACGCCCCCAACGCGCTGAATCCAGAGAAGCCCTTCATCCATGCTGGATTGCATTGAGCCGGAGAACAGCCCTGCTGCTGCCCCCAGAAGGATAAACACCGCAGAAAATCCACATACAAAAGCAAATGAATGACTCATTACGCGCCAGCGCACCTGCGAGGTTTGATGTTCCTCCTTTAGGTCGGCAAATGATACTCCGGTTATGTACGCCATGAACGATGGGATCAGCGGCAGTACACAGGGGGAAAAGAACGATAGCAACCCGGCGCTGAACGCGATCCAGTGGGTGATGTCTCCGGTTTGGGTAAGCATAACTGTTTAAAATATCTCCCGTTACTTCATTAAGATGTGCATATGCACGTTGGTTGGCTATGTAAAACGCGAGTTCCTGCTTAATTCAGGGCATGAGTCGCTATGTAGTCCTTTATAACTTGGGTATCTGCACTTATTCTCTCACAGCGCTTTTCGCGCTGTTCAATCCCCTGTAGTGATTCCGGGCGCGGCGGTTCTATGTCAATGGCACGACGTACCGCAGCGGAAAATTTTGCCGGATGTGCAGTGGCGAGACATATCATAGGTACGTTTGCGTTACGCAGGCGCTCGCCTGCAGTTACACCTACCGCCGTATGTGGATCAAGAATATATTTATTTTGGCTGTAAAAATGCGTAATAGTTTCCAACGTGGTGTCAGTATCAACTGTGAGTGTGCTGAAGTCATCCTGGACCTGCTGGTGTTGCGCTTTGCTGAAGGATATTGAGTGCTTGTTTTTAAAATCCTCCATCATCTGAATCAAAGCGCTACTGTCGCCATCGAGTAGATAATAGAGATAGCGTTCAAAGTTGCTTGCCACCTGAATATCCATGGAGGGCGAGAGTGTCTCTACCACGGTATCAATGGAGTAATCTCCCCGGGTAACAAAACGCGACAGGATGTTGTTTTCATTGGTTGCCAGCACCAGCTGACCTACAGGCAACCCCATCTGTTTAGCCATATAGCCGGCAAAGATATCTCCGAAGTTTCCTGTAGGGACGGCAAAGTCAACGCATTCATCATCCTGTTCAGTGGTTCTGCTCCAGGCATAGAAGTAGTACACAATCTGTGCGAGCACTCGCGCCCAGTTGATCGAATTAACCGCTCCAAGGGCGTGTTGCTGCTTGAACTCAAGATCGCCGAAAATCTCTTTTACAATCCGCTGTCCGTCATCAAAATTACCGTCAATAGCTAGATTGAAAACATTCGGAGCAGTGACCGTGGTCATTTGCAGTTCCTGGATGGGGGAAACTCTCCCTTCGGGGTGGAGAATGAAAATGTTGATGTTCTCTTTCCCTTTCACGCCGTAGATCGCAGCGCTACCGGTATCACCCGAAGTAGCACCGATAATGTTCATGTGGGAGCCGCGCTGTTTAAGCAGATATTCAAACAGATTGCCGAGAAACTGCAGTGCAACATCCTTGAATGCCAGAGTAGGACCGTGGAACAGCTCGAGAATATGCACATCACCATGGTGCTGCACTGGGGTAATTTGAGGGTGAGTGAACTTGCTGTATGAGCGCTCGATGATCTGTTGCAGATCATCAGAAGGGATGTCATCTCCCACAAAGGGTTTTATGATATTATACGCGAGCTCGGAATATCCCATGGAGCGAAAACGGGCGCGTTCCTGTTTCGATATACTCGGAACGTGTTCAGGGAGTAATAGGCCTCCATCGGTGCCCAGACCCATCATAACTGCATCGGAAAATGATAGATCGTTGACTGAACCTCTGGTGCTTTTATAGCGCATGACAGAACCTCCTGGTCGGTACTGCTGGATTAGATTTTTAATGGTGGTGTCCTGTGGTGTAAAGAGGCCGGATTGTAGCAGGGATGTGTGGAATTTGGAAGTGTATCAAGCGTGGAACAGAATCTGCGCCATCGCGTGAGCTTGAATGTGCCTTTACACAACCGCCCCTGGCAAAGTTATTGTCAGGGGCGGTTGTGTGAGGGCCTTTGAGGGAACTTATGTCGGTTTAATTTTTATAAACTTCCTGTTCCATAGCATGCTGGGCATCAACCACTGCTACCGCTGCAAGGTTTACAATATCGTTAACATCATCACCGCGCTGAAGGACGTGGACCGGTTTCTTGACTCCCATGAGGATCGGACCCACCGCTTCGGCACCCCCGAGTTTATTGAGAAGTTTGTAGGCTATATTGCCTGAATCGAGATCCGGGAATATGAGTACATTGGCATCCCCTTTAATGGCGGAGAATGGGTATTGCCGTTCTGTGATTTCATGGTCAAAGGCTACGTTAGCCTGCATTTCACCTTCAACTGTAAGCTCAGGGGCCCACTCTTTTACCAGCTGGGTAGCCTTGCGAATCTTGCTGGTGAACGGATGGTTGGCACTGCCGAAGTTAGAGAATGAAAGCATGGCAATTCGTGGGTCTACATCGAAATGACGCGCCTTGTTGGCAGCAAGGATAGCCGTTTCCGCGAGTTCTTCCGCACTGGGATCGATGCATACGGTAGTATCGGCGCAGAAAACTACTTGATTCTTGAACGCTAGCATGTACAGGCCGTGTACCCCCATGATCTCATCTTGCTTGCCGATGATCTCTAGGGTGGGGCGAATGGTCTCAGGGTAGTGATGGTTGATGCCTGAAAGCATAGCATCGGCATCACCCATATGCACCATCATGGCCCCAAAATAGTTACGCTCGTTCCCCATGGTGCGGATAGCTTCAGCCTGAGTAACGCCTTTGCGCTGGCGCAGCCGGAAGAATTCATCCGCATATTTCTTGGTGCTGGGGTTGTCGTGCGGATCAACTATCTGTACCCCATGTAGATCGAGTCCGAGGCGGCGGATACTGTTGATGATTTCCTTCTCCTGTCCAAGGAGGATGGGAATGGCAATACGCTCATCCATGAGAACCTGAGCAGCGCGCAGAATCTTGTCATGATCACCCTCGGGGAATACAATGCGCTTGCGACAAGCCTTGGCTTTGTTGATCAGAGTACGCATGATCTCTTTGGAACGCCCCTGCAGAGCCTCAAGTGATTCAGTGTATTTGACCATATCCTCGATGTTGGTTTGAGCTACTCCGCTGTCGATGGCCGCTTGTGCCACAGCGGGTGCAACATGCAGCAGAGCTCTAGGATCGAAAGGCTTGGGGATCAGATAGTCGCGCCCGAAAGAAAATTTGGTGTTGCCGTACGCCTTGATGACTGAATCGGGCACGTCTTCTTTAGCGAGATTGGCAAGTGCTTTTACCGCCGCCATCTTCATTTCGTCATTAATCGCGGTGGCGTGAGTGTCGAGAGCGCCTCGGAATAAAAACGGGAAACACAACACATTGTTGACCTGGTTGGGGAAGTCGCTACGCCCGGTACCCATAATTACGTCGTCACGCACCTTGAACGCCTCGCTGGGTAGGATTTCCGGATCGGGATTCGCCATGGCGAAGATAACCGGATCGGAGGCCATGCTTGCAACCATCTCCGGGGTCACGGCATCTTTCGCAGAAACGCCGAAGAACACGTCCGCCCCATCCATTGCTTCCTCCAGGGTTCGCGCTTCGGCCTCGGATGCAAGACGTTCTTTATAGGGGTTCATTCCTTCTTTACGCCCTTTGTAGATAACTCCTTTGCTGTCACATAGAATCATGTTTTCCTGCTTGGCTCCCAGGGTCAGAGCCATGTTGGCACAAGCAATGCCTGCGGCGCCGGCGCCATTGACAACAATGCGGATTTTTTCAATATCTTTACCGATAATCTCCAGGGCATTTAACAGTCCGGCATTAGCAATGATGGCAGTGCCGTGCTGGTCATCGTGGAATACCGGAATATTCATACGTTCCTTGAGTTGTTCCTCAATGTAGAAGCATTCCGGGGCTTTAAAGTCCTCGAGGTTGATCCCCCCGAACGTGGGCTCCAGCAGTTTTACTGTGCGCACAACTTCTTCCTGATCTTTGGTGTCGATCTCAATATCATATACATCTACATCAGCAAAGCGCTTGAATAAAACACCTTTTCCCTCCATTACCGGCTTGCTTGCAAGGGCACCGATATCTCCAAGGCCCAGTACTGCAGTTCCGTTGGAAACTACTGCTACCAGATTGCCCTTGGCAGTATACTGATAGGCATCCTTAGGATTTTTTTCAATTTCCAGACATGGTTCAGCCACCCCCGGGCTATAGGCCAGAGATAGATCTCGGCTGGTAAGGCATGGTTTCGTGGCGATTACCTCAATTTTACCTTTGCGTCCGCTGCTGTGATATTCAAGTGCTTCACTATTTTTTGACATGTAGCTTGTCCTTTCATTTTTAGTCGGAGTAAAGAATGTTTGCACCGTACTGTGAAAACCAGAAGTTATTAAATGGGATAGTATATCTTAAAATAAACGGGTACTTGGCTTCAGCGCTGGATAATTGTTGTTTTAGGCATGTTGAAAAAATAACATAGACTTGTACAAACAGCATTGTCAAGAACAATCAACCCCAATCTGTGAAATATAGAACACTGTTTAGTCAGGTTGAAACATAGTTAAATATCATCCACTTTCAGAAACCCCATAAGATTAGCAAAGCCATCAAATATCAAGGGATGTAACATGTTTGCGCGTAATACCCGGCAGTGCTAATATCACAGTTGAAGTCGGATATATTTTTAAAACAGCTTTTACTATAGCAGAGTTCTGCACGTGATTTCAGCTTTAACATTTCACTTAGGATATTAAGGAGATATTGAAAATATGATTGTTGTAACCGGGGGAGCGGGGTTTATCGGCAGTGCCTTGGTGTGGCGCCTCAACCAATTGGGACGTGACGACATATTGATTGTCGACTCTTTAGGAACCTCCGACAAGTGGCGCAATCTTGCTCCACTACGTTATGCTGACTATGTGGAGAAGGATGATTTTCTCCGCTTCGCTCAAGGTGAGGAGTTGACACATATATGTGATTTGGGTGCAGAAGGAATTGAAGCGATCTTTCACATGGGAGCGTGTTCTGCTACTACAGAAACCGATTCGCGCTATCTTGTGCAGAATAACTTCGAGTACACTAAGCAGGCGGCTCTGTTTGCGCGCCACTTGAATGCGCGTTTTATCTATGCATCTAGTGCCGCAACCTACGGCGACGGAGCTCATGGGTTTATTGATGACGAAACAGATCTGGATCAGCTGCAGCCCCTGAATATGTACGGTTATTCCAAACACATGTTCGATCTTTGGGCAAGACGAGAGGGATTGCTGGATTCAATTGCTGGATTGAAGTTTTTTAATGTCTTTGGCCCCAATGAATACCACAAGGGAGAAATGCGCTCTTTGGTTATCAAAGCCTATGAGCAGATCATGCACAGCGGTAAGATAGGTCTGTTTAAATCCTACCGTCCTGAATATGCGCACGGCGAGCAGAAACGTGACTTTGTGTATATAAAGGATGTGGTGGATATGACCCTGTTCTTTTTCAACCATCCTGAAATAAATGGCATCTACAATATAGGTAGTTCGAGCGCAAATACCTGGAACGATCTCGCCAGAGCCATTTTTTCCGCTCTGGGGATGGAACCCGAGATTGAATATGTCGAGATGCCTGCTGAGCTGCGCGATCGCTATCAGTACTATACCTGTTCTGACGTAACCAAACTTCGTGAAGCTGGATATACCGGTAAGCAGCACCTGTTGAGTGCCGCAGTATATGATTACGTGGTTAACTATCTTCAGAAAGGCCATCACTTGGGACAGGAACAGGATAAAAGCTGATAAATGAGCGGTATAATAGAATTTTTCTTACATATGCTCCTGTTATGGGGAGCAGCGCTGCTTGTATTTGGCATCAAAACATTTTCGTTTGACTGTCCACTGCTGTTGTTTGTTGTCATGCTTGTGGTTGGGTTTGCTCTGGCGTTAATCGGAAAACGATGGGGCCGGGGTATGTTGCTGCTTGCTATCCCCTTAACCGTAGTGCTGGCTCATCTAAGCGCAGAACGACTATGGCCCCCGGTGGATAAGGAGGATAAACGGGCGCAGGTATTCAGATTGAAACCGGAAAAGAATACGGATACTGCCACCCTTAATACCGAACGTGACTTCACCTCGGTTTCAAAGAATGACCGCCATGATTCTCCGGATTTTGGCGTGCAAACCAGGACTTTGGCTCTAGAATGTGCAGATGAGCCAAACTCATCAGTTGAGATAAAGTTGCTCACAGGGGTTGATCTTCATCCGATTGCGAGCGGCTTGGAGGGAATTGAAGATATAGTTTTCACTGCTGGATCTAACCCGGGAGTGATGTTCGCTTCTCTCCCTGGTTCAGGAATGGTGTACCGTTTGGAGCGGAATAATTCTCTTTCCAGTTTATCTGTTGAAGATAGTAGCTGTAGCAATATGTGGCGCAAGAGTTTATTCCGCTCCGGCCTGGATCGGCCTATGGGTCTGGAGTGGTATGATGGTTCTCTGTACGTGGCCACCCGTACATCGGTACTTAAAATCAGGATGTCCGCCTCTACCGCGGCAGATGAGGCAACTGCAGAAACTATCATATCTGACCTTCCTCCGGCATTTGACACAGAATATCGCGCGCTTTCCATTGATGCTGATGGCAATATCTATCTTTCCATGGGTGCTGGAGACTCCAGGCCTCAGGAGTTAGAATGGCAGCGCGCCGGAGTATTGCGCATCACCCCGACGGGTGAGACTGAACTTTTTTCTGCAGGTCTACACCATACGCGAGCACTGGTGCGTCACCCTCAAAAAGGTGAGTTGTGGGCGCTTGAAGATTCACCTGAAACCCTGGATTTTCATCCCCCGCCGAATGAGATTAACATTCTCACTCAGGGGGGAGATTATGGCTGGCCGTTCTGCTATGGGTTCCAGGTGCCGGATAAAGATCTGGGCACAACAACTATCTGCAATGCCACCGATGCTCCCATCGCACTTCTCCCTCCTCACAGCGCACCTTCAGATCTTGCATTTGGCACCACTCTGGATGCACCTGAACGTTATCGCTCCATGTTGTATGTTGCTCTCAAAGGGCGCGCAGATGATACCCAACGCCGCGGATTCCGAGTTGTGGGGTTACCCCTGGATGCACATGGCGATCTGAAGGGCTGGGGAGTTGATGTGGTCAGTGGTCTGGCTACCCCTACAAAAATATATGCCAGGCCCACGGCTCTCTCTGTTGGTCCAGATGGCAGTCTTTACCTTGCTGATGCTCATTCCGGCATGGTGTATCGATTTGTATTCCCCTTTGATGCAGATCTAAACCCCGCTTCCACAAAGAAAGATAGCGGCGCTGCAGAGCAGGCAAATAGAAAGGGGTAGATAAACAGGTGTTGTATCAATCGAGGGATATTTTTGAAGCAGCGCAGCGTCAGGCAGTGATCCTCACAGTGAATCAGCGTATGACCCGTACTTTGTTGGATGAGTATCAGCGCTGGCAACTCCAGCGAGGTATGAGTGCGTGGGTCAAACCACAGATATTTACCCCTTCGCTGTGGTGGCATCGCTGTCTGGTTCAGCATGTCTCCAGCGGGATTCTACTCAATCCGGCCCAGCAGCACACCCTGTGGCAGCGGATCATCCGTGAAGATCTGCAGCAGCAGCAATATGCACTCCTTCAGGTAGGGGCTACTGTGAAGCAGGCGCTGAAGGCGTATGCCGTGCTGTGCGAGCATCTGGTCGTGCTGGATGATTATTCGGCTGTAACTCCCGAAGAGCGTGCATTTAAACGCTGGTGTGCGAAATACCTGGAATACTGTGATGCCCATGGTTATATGGATTCTCAGCGCCTGGGAACCTATATTCAGCAGGCGTTTCAAGAGGAGAGACTTGGAGTCCCAGCTGAAGTGTGGCTGGTTGGTTTTGACGAGATTACACCGCAGTTGCGCTGTATGTGTGAAACTCTCACTGCAAGGGGATCCACCGTTGTCGAGCCGCACATAGAACAGAATGAAATCGTTGCCCATGTGTACTCCTGCGCTGACCCGGATGCGGAGCTGCACCAAGTAGCGCGCTGGGCCTATAACCATCTTGCTGCCGGGCGTAGCGTTGGGGTGATTGTCCCGGAACTTGAGCGCCAGCACTCCAAGATTGAGCGTATATTCCGAGAGTATGCTACTGCGGCCATTAAATATGGCTCTGAAACTGAAGAAGAGGAGATTCCGCTTAATCTCTCCCTGGGGAAGCCGCTGAGTGAGTACGGCGTAATCCAGGCTGCACTGCGCCTGTTGCAGGTTGCAGAACCTCTTGATCTGAATGAGTTCGGCTATCTGCTCCGTTCCCCCTGGTTTGCCGGCGGGCAACAGCATATGGATACCCATGCTGCGGCTGAAGCGTTTCTGCGCACCTGTTCCAGACCGCGCGCGTATCTGGACACCTATATACGCATGCTGGAGCAGAAAGGATATTGCAGGCATGGAATTGAGCGCATAACTGCAGCACTCCAGGATCTATGCCATACAGAAAGCGCTACGGAAATCCGCCGTTCTCCCAAAGTATGGGGTGAGGTTTTTACTGCGATCCTCAGTGCTGCGGGGTGGCCGGGTGACTATGCTCCCGATTCTGAGACCTACCAGATACTCCAGACCTTTGAAGAGCAGATATTGCCCCAGTTTATCTCCATTACTGCGGTAGAGGGAGATGTCTCGCGCCTTGAGGGAGTGCGCCTGCTCCAACGCCTGAGTGACGAGAGTGTATTCCAGCCTGCCGCGCCTGATAAGCGTCTCCAGGTGGTGGGGCTGCTGGAAGGGGTAGCCCTGGCGTGTGATGCGGTGTGGGTGGTTGGTCTTCACGCCCACGTACTCCCTGCGCCGCTTAACTACAACAGCTTTATTCCGGTGCAGGTGCAGAGAGAACATGCCATGCCGCGCGCAAGTGTGGAGCGGGAGATTGAATTCTGCACGCGCCTGATGCATCAATTACATGCACTCGCACCAGAGGTGAATTTCAGCTACCCTAAGTCCAGTGAAGATGGCAATGCTTACGCACCAAGCCCTTTTTTACCTTCATGTGCTCTTGCGCACGAGTCTTCAGAAACTCTGGAAAAATGGAAAAATACTGCTAGAGAAGATCCGGTGGCTCTTGAAGTTCTGCATGACAGCCACGGAGTCCCTGTGGATGTTGAGTTTGAGACACAGTCTCCCCCCTATAAGTTAAAAGGGGGGACTTATTTGCTAAAGGCACAGGCTGCGTGTCCGTTTCGCGCTTATGTCAATTACCGCATGGGGGTTGATGCTCTGGAAGTGCCAGTTGAAGGGGTGGATATGCGGGTGCGCGGGAGTTTGCTCCATCTTCTGCTTCAGCGTTTCTGGGAGGAGGTTCACACACAGGAAGAACTCCTACGCTATGATGAGGCCCAGACCCGTGCCCTCCTGACCCGGCTGTGCAGCACCATCCTGGAGGAAAACCTAAATGGCTATGTACCGCATAACCTGCGCATGCTAGAACAGCAGCGCCTTGAGAATCTGGCGCTGGAGTGGCTGGAAATTGAGCGTAAACGCTCCCCGTTCAAAGTCCTGAGTGTTGAAGAGCGCGAGGAACTCCAGGTCGGGATGCTCAAGGTCACTGCGATTGCGGATCGGGTGGATGAAATACTGCCCGACGGGGGGGTGGTATTGCTTGACTATAAGACCGGCGTGGTGTCCCTCAAAGACATTGTGGGGGAAGACCTGCTGGAGCCTCAATTGCCCTTGTATGCTCTATATGGAAAGCATCAGCCTGCGGTGGGTTTAGGGATAGCGCAGGTGCGCGCCGGGGAGTGCAGCTTCAAAGGGGTCTGCGTTGCAGATGAGGAGGTGCACAGCATGGCGCAGCCACTTAAGGGTATGAATGCTGCGGAGTGGAGCCAATTGCGCGCGCAGTGGTGTACCAGACTGGAACAGCTGGCGGTGGATATTGCGCGTGGGTACGCAGATGTAGCCCCGGCGCAGGCTCAGGTGTGCCAATTCTGTGAACTGCATCCCCTGTGTCGCATCAAGGATTCATCTGAAGAGCCAGCGCTAGAGAGGGAGGAGATATGAGCAGGTCTGGAGCTGGAATGGATGCGGAACTCAGTGATGCGGCGGCGCGTAAGCGGGCCCTCGATCCTGAAATCTCCTGCATTGTGCGAGCGCCTGCGGGGTCTGGGAAAACCGAGCTTTTAATCCAACGCTTTCTGGTGATGCTCGCGCGGGCCAAGCAACCCGGCGAAGTGCTCGCCATCACCTTTACGCGCAAGGCCGCGGCCGAGATGCGCGAGCGTGTTGTGGGTGCGATCAGCGCTGCAGCTGCTTCTCCTCCTGAGACAGAAATGTCCGAGCATGAGCGTATCACACGCACTTTGGCGCTGAGGGTATTGGAACGTGACGCGCATTTGAAGTGGAATATCCTCCATGCCCCGGCACAACTGCGAATCCAGACTATCGACAGCCTCAACGCCGAGCTGGTACGCCGGATGCCGTGGTTGTCCCGTCTGGGGGCATTGCCGCGCGTAAGTGAGTTCCCGCGTCAGCATTACCAGAATGCCGTGCGCAGTTTGGTTTTTACCCGGCGGCTCGATTCATCCACCCGCGCTGCGGTGTATATATTGCTTGCTCATGTAGATAACCGGGCGGATATCTTGGAGAATATGCTCGTTGATCTGCTCGCGCGTCGGGATCAGTGGATGCGGCATCTCCTTGCTGATCCGGAGCAGATGCGTGCTGCACTGGAGGAGAGTCTGGCGCACAAGGTTGAAGAGATACTCAATCAGGCGCA
Source organism: Desulfuromonadaceae bacterium (assembly GCA_046482505.1). GTDB lineage: Bacteria > Desulfobacterota > Desulfuromonadia > Desulfuromonadales > Desulfuromonadaceae > JAIVHC01. The sequence continues at coordinate 30,689 of JAWOFA010000017.1, forward strand.
GCTGCAGTTGAACCCGGCGCTAATGCATCAACTCCATCGCCTTGCAATCTATGCTGCTGGTCACTGTGCTTCCAGCACCAATCCTATTTGTGACTATCAGAGTTCTGCATTTCCTGCTCCCATAGCTGCAGAGCTTACACAGTGGCAGGCCCTTGCCTCTATGCTTCTTACCGCCCAGGGACAGTGGCGCAAACGTGTGGATAAGAACAGCGGTTTTCCTCCGGGTAAAGATACACTTAGCAAGGAGATGAAAAATGAAGCCCTTGAAGTGCTTGAGATCATGCGAAGCTCCGTTGATCCGAAGGTGTGGCACGAGGTGAAGGCCTTGCCAGAGCCGCAATATACTGCCAGCACCTGGGAAGTACTGCGTGCCATGTTGCAGGTACTTCCGCGCTTAGTGGCACAATTGTGGGTAGAGTTTCGCACCGTGACTGAAGCGGATTTTACCGAAATATCCTTAAGTGCACGTCAGGCTCTGGTTGAGAGCGGCAATCCGACCGATCTGTTGCTTCAACTCGATCAACAGATCGAACATATCCTGGTAGATGAATTTCAAGATACCTCCTGGCTGCAGTTCAGCCTTCTTGAAACCCTTACCAGTGCATGGGATCAGAGCAGGGGGCGTACTCTGTTTATCGTAGGCGATCCGATGCAGTCTATCTATCGCTTTCGCGAAGCAGAGGTGGGGTTATTCCTGCGCGCCGGGAGCGAGGGGCTTGGGCAGATTCCCCTGGTTCCTCTGCAGTTGAGCGCAAACTTCCGTTCCCGGGGCAATCTGGTGGAACTCACCAACCAGTGGTTTAGTGTTATTTTCCCGTCTCGCGAACACGCGGGAAGTGGGGCGGTGCGTTTTTCCCCAGCGGTCCCCGTGCATCCTTTAGGAGATGATCCCCTTCACTTTGTCCCCCTGACACATGCGGATATGGAGACGGAGGCTCAGGCGGTGGTGGAGCAGATTAAAGATGTACTCACTTCCAGCGTTGATGAGAGTGTGGCGATCCTGGTGCGCTCCCGTGCCCACCTAAGCGCTATAACCCCATTACTTCAGTATGAGGGGATCGTGTATCAGGCGCAGGATATCGAACCTCTCAAAGACAATATGCTTGTTCGTGATGCCGTTTCTGTGCTCAAAACCCTGCTCCATCCGGCGGATAAGCTCAGTTGGATGAGTGTGTTGCGTGCTCCGTGGTGTGGCCTGACCCTGGTTGATCTGAGCCATATTGCGCGTTTTGCTACTCTTGCTGCAGCGTTGGAGCATGTACATGATATGCCGGATCTGGCTGAAGATGCGCGTGCGCGTTTTACCCATGTGGGGCGGATTCTGGTGCACTATCAGCATCAGCGCGGACGTCTTACTATCCGGCGCCTGTGTGAAGAGTGTCTGGATGCCCTGGGAGTTCAGCAGTGTTGGAATATTTCAGAACGGGAGGCACTGGAGCAATTAGGGGCTGTGCTGGAGCGTTGCGACCGTGGTGGCGATGTGGATAGTTTTGTCGATATGGAGCAGCAACTGGGGCAGTTATATGCGCGCGCGCAGGGAGATATTGAAGCGCGGGTGCATGTGATGACGATCCATAAGGCCAAGGGGTTGGAGTTTGACCATGTATTTCTCCCCGGACTGGGGCGCAAGTCACGCAGAAGTTCCAAAACCCTCCTGCGCTGGGAGGAAGACCCTCATTTTGGCTTATTGCTCGCCCCAGTTGCAAATCGCAGTGCAGTTGAGCCTGATCCGGTATATGCCATGCTGGAGCGTATGGAAAAGCGCAAGGAGGTGTACGAAAGCGCGCGCCTGCTGTATGTAGCCGCAACCCGGGCGCGTAAAAAACTCTACTGTTATGCCTATGCTCCGTTAAATGCCTCGGGTGCAAGGGCTCCTGCCAGCGGCTCCCTGCTCGAATTGCTGTGGCCCGTCTGCCAATCCCTTTTTACGCCTACCCCCGCTGATGATGAAGGTCAAGAAAGTCATATCGAAGAGGATCCGGGCACGCTATTGAAACGCCTGCATCAGGAACACTTTCAGGGGAATACTCCCCCCGGTAGTGTTGAAGATCCCCATGAGCCGCAGCCAGCCGCCTCAGTATATCATCCAGTAGCCTCGGAGTTGCGACGCAGTGCCATTGTAGGAACGGTGGTGCATGAATATCTTGCCTATCTGTGTGATGATATCGCGCGACAGGAACACGGGCATATACATTCCCTGTACCAGGGAATCGTAAAGCGCTTTACTCTCGAAGGATATACAACCGAGTGCGAATCCCTTGCGGCTACCTGTATCGATGTCCTGCTGTGTGCCATACAAAGCGAAACAGGATGTTGGATCCTGGCACCCTATCCAGAAGGGACAGTAGAATTTGAGGTATGCGGCTTTTATGCAGATGAAAGTGTAGCAGGGGTTGTGGATCGTACATTTGTTGATCCTGAAACCGATGAACGCTGGATAGTGGACTATAAGACAGCAGTCCCTGAAGATGGCGAAGCTTTGGAGGACTTTTATCGGCATCAGAGCGAAGTATATGCCCCCCAATTGGAACGCTATCGTTGCCTGATGCAGGAGCTTGAACCTCACAGGAGTTGTCGCACAGGATTATTTTTTCCCGCCTGTGACGCCTGGTGTGAGATCTGACACTAATTTAATACTACATAGCTGACAGAGGAAGGATGTATGGAAACAAAGGTCAAAGATTTTAACACTGTTGCCGCTAGCTGGGATGAAAAGCCGCGCCGGGTAGAGCTTGCCGCAGCAGTAGCTCAAGCTATTCGTGAACATGTAGATATAGCACCACGATGCCGGGCCATGGAGTTCGGTTGCGGTACCGGCATGGTGACTTTCAATTTAATCGATGTGTTGGATGAAGTTGTAGCGGTAGATCGCGCTTCTGAGATGCTCGAAGTGGTGGAGAAGAAAGCTACAGATCTTGGCGCCAAAGAGGTCAGCACCAAATTGGTAGGCGATGACATGAAGCTCCTGGGTTGTGGTGAATATGATTTAATATACAGCAACATGGTATTGCATCACCTCCCTGAGATCGAACCGGTACTCGAGTATCTGGTTCGAGCGCTTAAGCCTGGAGGAATGCTCGCGCTCTCTGATCTGGAGAATGACGATGGTTCTTTTCATGATCAACCCGAGGGGATAATCCAATCCGGGATTCAGAGTGAGCATTTACTCGAGACCCTTGGGCGTTTCGGGCTTACACATATGGGTTCCACGAAGGCGTATGTTATATTCAAACAACGCCCGGAAGGAGATATGGAGTACCCGGTATTTCTTGTTTGGGGTAAGCGCTCCAAGTGATGTTGTAAAACCCTGCGGCGGTATCAAGCGAGTTACTGCACGGCATATATTGTCTATCCTCGGTGGATATAGATTCTCCCGCTTTCAACCTTGCGATTGAAGTAACGTTTTATCCAGACTTTGAGCCATGGTCTGGTCAGGGGGAGAAGCATGGCAAAACCGAGAATATCAGTGCAGAATCCGGGGGTGAGCAAAGTCAGACCGCCACAAAAAATCATCGCTCCGTCGATAAGTTCTTCTGCGGGCAATTCCCCCTGATTCAGTGCTATATTTATTCGGTTCAGAACATCTGCACCCTGGGTGCGAAGTAGATATGCCCCCGCCATACCCGTCATAATTATAAGGCCGATGGTTGGCCATATTCCGACAATCTTCCCTGCCGAAATAAGTACATATATCTCAAGTATAGGTACGAGAATAAAGATTGTTAGCAATGTTATGAACATATCTGTAACTCCACTAAAGGGGATAAAATGGGCATTTGCGTGGTTACGCCTAAATAAAGATAAATATCTACCTATCCATGATTTTTTATGTGTAACATACTGTAATAACGAGAAAAAATACTATGCACAAAAAATAGGCAAAACGGAGAAAGTTGTTTTTATTACTGCATGATGCCAGTCTTTAACAGTCTTTTCCACACCTTATCAACAGGTGTTGTGGGTGACGAAGTTAGTCTGTTGAAATGGCTGTGCTTTTTTTATGTCAAGGTTTATTTTTACATTTACACGGGTCTCAAAAGTTTTTTGTTCAAGAGCTTTTAGCATCTATCCGCAACCATCCAACCTTCAATTATGCTTAAAATAGAATAAATGTTCGCTGCTGAGTGCGGGCAGAGCTTACAGGTGGTTTAATCTACTGCGCACAAAGGTTATTTCGCCCTTGACAATGCTTGAACAGCACCTATACTGTCGAACCTTATTTTTAATTATTTTACACGGTTTTTACGTATTAACATACTAATGAACTTAATAACGGTACAGAGATAATGCAAGTAAGTGTTGATGAAATAGGATCACAGGGCCTGGAGTTGAGTCATACCTACTCTCCGGGAGAACTGCCAGTGCTGGAACAGCTTCAAAGTGACGGAGTTGTGAAAGAGATTACCCCCGTCGTATCACATGTGCGTATACACAAGATTACTCAGATTATAGAGGTCGCTGGAAGTGCAGAAGTGACGATGAATATGCAGTGTTCACGTTGTCTCGAGGAGCAGCAGTTTGATATTAAAATTGATTTCAGCCAAAGCTATGTTGATCAACTTCCGCAGGTGACGGACGAAGATGGTGGTGAGGTGGAACTCAGTGCAGAGCAGATGGGACTTGAGCTCTTCGATGGCGAAACTATTGACTTGCGTGATGAAATCCAGCAACAGATAGTGCTTGCACTCCCAATACGTCCTTTGTGTTCAGATAAGTGCAAGGGTTTATGCTCTAGGTGTGGAGCTAACCTCAACAACGACGAGTGCAGTTGCGATAATGGCAACATCAGTATGCATTTTGCGGCTTTGCGGGATTTTAAGGTTGAAAAATAGCCTTCATTTGGTTTACTTTTACGCGTTTGTTTCAGGTTAATCTGAAATTTGGCTGCATATCGTATTGTGCAGTCAAAATGTTTTTAGCGAAGACTATATTTAAGGAGTAGGAACATGGCATTACCCAAGAAGAAAACCTCAAAATCAAAACGTGATATGCGCCGCTCTCATGATCATCTGAGCGTTCCGGGCATATCCGTATGTCCGCAGTGCGATGAGCCCAAACAATCTCACCGTGTGTGTGGTACATGTGGATATTACAAAGATCGTGAAGTATTGGACACAACTGTCTGAAATCAGACAGTTTAGGCATTTTGATGAAAACGGTAACTATTGCAGTTGACGCTATGGGGGGGGATAACTCCCCCGCAGTTGAAGTAGAAGGCGCTGTTCTTGCCGCACGCACCCCCGGTGTTGAAGTTATACTCGTGGGGGATGCTGAGCGTGTCGAGAAGGAACTCAGCCGTTATGATACCAGTGGAATTCAGTTGGAAGTCAAGCACACCACTCAGGTGATAAGCATGAATGACTCCGCTTCTGATGCTGTGCGTAAAAAAAAGGATTCCTCCATAAGGGTCGCTTTTGACCTTGTTAAAGATGGGAAAGCACAGGCCGTTGTGAGTGCCGGCAATTCCGGTGCTACCATGGCTGCCGGAATGTTCGTCGTAAGGCGTATTAGAGGAATTGAGCGTCCTGCTATTGCTACCATCATGCCTGCGCGAAATGGGGAAGTTCTGATTCTGGATGTCGGAGGAAATGTCGACTGCCGACCCTCAAATCTTGAGCAGTTTGCTGTTATGGGCGATGTGTATGCCCGCAATGTTATGGGGGTTAGGTCACCTCGTGTAGGATTGCTGTCGAATGGCACGGAAGAAAAAAAAGGCAATGATTTGACCCGCAGTACCCATGCACTTCTCAAAGAACATGATCTCAACTATCTTGGTTACGTAGAGGGGCGAGATATTTACAGCGGAGCAGTGGATGTTGTTGTGTGCGATGGTTTTGTAGGCAACGTTGTGCTAAAAACATCTGAAGGCCTTGCAAGCAGTATTGCCTCCATGTTGCGCGAGGAGTTGAACTCCAGATTTATGGCTCGCATTGGCTACCTTCTGGCGCGTCCTGCATTTAAAGCGTTCAAACAGAAAATTGATTGTGAGGAGTATGGTGGAGCCCCATTGCTGGGAATTCGCGGTACATGCATTATCTGCCATGGCAGTTCAAGTGCCAAATCATTCGCCAATGCAATAAGGCAGGCGGCAGAAAGCATTTTAACATCGGTAAACGATGATCTTATTGCTCAATTGTATAAAATGGGGAATAGTTCAGATAACCCGCTTGAGTCTGATCCCAAAGGCGGGAAAGAAGCACAGGATGTAGCTCAGGTTGGTTAGGCACTATTGTCTTTTTAACAATCTCCTGAGATCAATCCGAATAAACTGGAGAACTTTATAAGTGGCGCAAATAAAAGCACGTATTACCGGCACAGGTTCATACCTTCCAGAACATATCCTGACCAATTTTGATCTGGAGCAGATGGTTGACACTAACAATGAGTGGATTTCCGCACGTACTGGTATTCACGAGCGACATATAGCTGCAGATGGAGAGCAGACTTCCGATCTGGCGGTAAACGCAGCTCAGAAAGCCCTGGGTATGGCAGGAGTGAATCCTGAACAGATCGATATGGTTGTGTTAGCCACTATAACCGGCGATTTCCCCTGGCCCTCTACTGCGTGTCTAGTTCAAGATAAAATTGGTGCCAGAAACGCATCTGCATGGGATGTGTCGGCAGCGTGCAGTGGTTTTGTATATGCGCTGGCGAGTGCAGCCAAATTCATAGAAACCGGTGCATGTAAGCGAGCACTGGTTATTGGCGCTGAAGTCTTGAGTCGTATTATTGACTGGGAGGATCGCAATACCTGTATCCTCTTCGGCGATGGTGCCGGTGCCGTTGTACTTGAGGGACAGGAAGGTGAGAACGGGATTCTCTCCACTCACTTGCATGCAGACGGATCTCAGTGGGAGTTGTTGTATCAGCCCGGGTTCGGATCTCGATATCCTGCAACTCCGGCAGGAATTGAAGAGCGCCTGCCGTTCCTGAAGATGGCGGGAAACGAAGTATTCAAGATGGCGGTTCGCTCCATGTCGGATGTTGCTGAAGAGGCCTTGCGGTTTAATAATGTCGATGTTTCCCAGATAGCGAAATTGTTTCCCCACCAGGCCAACCGTCGCATTCTGGATGCGGTTTCCAAACGCCTGAAACTAAGTGACGGGCAGATGTATGTCAACGTGGATCGCTGCGGCAATACTTCGGGCGCATCCATTCCGCTGGCTTTGGACGAAGCCAACCACAAAGGGTTACTTAACTCAGGTGACCTCATTTTGCTCGATGCCTTTGGCGGTGGATTTACCTGGGGTGGGGCGCTGCTTCGCTGGTAGCTTTCGTGTAGAATATTACGATTTCAATAAATAAAGTCATGGATGGTTAGATGTTAGCTTTTGTGTTTCCGGGGCAGGGATCCCAGTATGCTGGAATGGGCAAGGAACTGTGTGATGAATTCAGCCAGGCACGTGAGGTGTTTGAGCAGGCAGATGATGCACTGGGACAAAATCTGACCCGGTTGTGCCATGAAGGACCGGAAGATCAGTTACGCCTTACTGCCAATACCCAACCAGCTATTTTGACTGCTAGTATTGCCGCACTGCGAGTCTTGCAATACGAAACGGATTTTAACGCCAATCTTCTGGCCGGGCACTCTCTGGGTGAGTACAGTGCCCTTGTTGCCTCTGGAGCCCTCGATTTTGCTGATGCGGTCAGGATTGTGCGTCAGAGGGGAACTTTTATGCAGGAAGCGGTCCCTGATGGCGAAGGAGCCATGGCTGCGGTATTAGGCGTTGATGCGGAAACCCTGGAGCAGATCTGTTCTGAAGCGGCAAAAGCTGATGGTAAGGATGAGATTGTATCTCCAGCCAACTTCAATGCGCCGGGACAGATCGTCATCGCCGGACACACAACAGCTGTAGAACGCGCCATCGAACTTGCTACCGAACGCGGTGCAAGGCGAGCCATGCGTCTACCCGTAAGTGCACCATTCCACTGCCCCCTCATGCTTCCGGCCGGAGATCGCCTCCAGAGTGAGTTGGAGAAGGTCAGTGTCAACCCTCTCAATATCCCTGTGGTGTCAAATGTTGAAGCTGCTCCTTATGATGACAGGAATAAGACCATAGAGTTGCTTGTGCGCCAGGTAAGTGCACCGGTCCGTTGGGAAGAATCAGTCAGAAACATGATCGACCAGGGAACAGAGCGCTTTATCGAAATTGGCCCCGGAAAGGTTCTTACCGGTCTGATAAAGCGGATTGATCGGAAAATGCCCAGTGCAAATATCGAAGATATTAAATCACTAAAAGCGCTTGTGTAGAATGTCCTGGAGTGCTAGAACCAGCACAGGTGGAGTTTGACTATGTTTAAAGACAGGGTAACAGTAATAACCGGGGCTTCCCGGGGGATCGGACGCAGTGTCGCTGAATATATGGCTGAACGTGGTGCATCCATTGTGGCGGTGAGCCGTAAAAGTGCCGATACTGAAGATCTTGTGCAGCAGATCCAAGACAGTGGCGGCAAAGCAATTTCTATGGCTGCCGATGTCTCCTCTTCTACTGATGTAGAGGCCATGCTTAAGGTTGTCCTGGATACCTTTGGAAGAGTGGATATCCTGGTAAACAATGCCGGTATTACACGTGATGCTCTCCTGCCTCGCCTTAAGGAAGAGCACTGGGATGAGGTGCTTAACATAAACCTCAAAGGTGCATTTCTGTGTACGCGCGCAGTTGCGCGGGTTATGGCAAAACAGCGCTATGGACGTATTATAAACATTACATCGGTAGTAGGGCAGATGGGGAATGCCGGCCAAGCCAATTACTGTGCCAGTAAGGCTGGACTGGTTGGTATGACCCGCTCCAATGCCCTCGAACTTGGACGGCGCAACGTCACAGTGAATGCTGTAGCTCCCGGATTCATTGAGACTGATATGACAGCAGAGCTTTCTGATAAGGTGCGTGAGAGCATGCTGGCGCAGATCCCTCTGGGGACCTTTGGCAAACCTTCAGACGTAGCAGCAGCAGTGGCATTTCTTGCTTCAGAAGAAGCAGGCTATATAACCGGGCATGAACTATCAGTCAATGGTGGCATGCACATGTAGAAACAGGGCCTTGGTCGGGTCAGGTAACACGGAAAAGAAATATCCCTGAAAAAGTTTGGGACATAAGGCTCCAAAACAAGGGCACAAAACAGTACAGCCTCAGGCTGTTAACTCACACTATGGAGGAAAGATAATGGCTTCAATTGAAGAACGGGTACAGAAGATTGTCGCTGAGCAGTTAGGTGTTGAAGAAGAGCAGGTAACCATGGAAGCTTCATTCATGGACGATCTTGGTGCTGATTCTCTGGATACCGTTGAACTGGTCATGGCTCTCGAAGAGGAATTTGAGATTGAAATCTCTGATGAGGATGCGGAAAAGATTCAGAAGGTGAAAGACGCAGTGGAGTATGTGAGCAATAATACTTAAGTCCTGATCTGAAAGGTTGGAACCTATCTGTATATCGTGCATATACAGATAGGTTCTCCTTTTTATATGACATACTCGACCAGGTCAGCATATCACAATCAGGAACCAGCCAGCCACCAAATCACTTTTGCAGCATAGACAAACCAGAATATTAATAAGGACAGAGCATGCGTAGAGTAGTTGTTACTGGCGTAGGGGTTGTATCCTCACTCGGTACCGGAGTCGAAAAAAACTGGGAGGCTCTTACACAGGGTCGTTCGGGGATCGATAAAATTACACATTTTGACGCCTCCGATCTTCCTTCCAGGATTGCGGGGGAGGTCAAAGATTTTGAGCCTACAGATTATATTGAGAAAAAAGAGATCAAAAAGATGGATCTCTTTATTCAATATGCCCTGGCAGCTTCAGATATGGCTATGGAGGATTCCGGTCTCCAGATAACCGAGGAAAATGCCGAGCGTGTCGGAGTCCTGGTAGGATCAGGATTGGGTGGCCTACCGGCCATCGAGAAGTATCACGAGGTCTACCAGAAGAGCGGGTATAAACGCATTAGCCCTTTCTTTATCCCTATGCTGATTATAAATCTCGCACCCGGGCAGATCTCTATTCGTTATGGTGCCAAAGGGCCCAACCTTTCATCCGTATCTGCGTGTGCTACCGGCACCCACTCAATCGGGGATGCTTATCATATGATTAAGCGTGGCGACGCCGATGCCATGATCGCCGGCGGCACTGAGTCCACCATTACTCCACTGGGCCTGTCTGGATTCTGTGTTATGAAGGCATTATCGACCCGTAACGAAGAACCACAGGCTGCGAGTCGACCGTTTGACGCTGATCGTGATGGGTTCGTTATGGCCGAAGGTGCTGGAATGGTTATCCTTGAGGAATATGACTCAGCGGTAAAACGTGGCGCTAAGATTTATGGTGAACTTATAGGTTACGGCCTCACTTCCGATGCATACCACCTCACTGCGCCCGCTCCTGATGGAGAAGGCGCGGCACGTTGCATGCGAATGGCACTGAATAATGCTGCAATAAAACCGGAAGAGGTCGATTATATAAACGCCCATGGCACTTCAACACCGTTCAACGACCTGTATGAAACCCTGGCAATCAAATCCACTTTTGGAGCCCATGCAGACAAACTTATGGTGAGCTCAACCAAAAGTATGACCGGACATGGTCTGGGTGCTGCCGGAGCGCTGGAAGCTGTATATTGCCTGCTTGCTATGCAGAACAATGTAGTGCCCCCTACAATAAACCATGAAAAGCCCTCTGAAGAATGTACTTTGGATTACGTTCCTAATACGGCGCGCGATGCCAAAGTCGATGTGACTATGACCAACTCTCTGGGATTCGGTGGCACCAATGCCACCCTCTTGTTCCGTAAGGTGTAGGGAGATATAATGCTTTATATTGCCAGTGACCACGGCGGGTTTAATCTGAAACAGACTCTTGTTAAATGCCTGGATGCCCAAGGGATTGATTATGTAGATCTGGGAGTAAACTCGCGCGATTCAGTCGACTACCCCGACTATGCAGCCCTGGTGGCAGAAAAAGTCGGGCAGGATCCCGATGCCCAGGGGGTGCTGATATGCGGAACCGGGATCGGCATGTCGATTACGGCAAACAAATTTCCTGGTGTCTTGGCGGCTTTGGTGCATGATGAGTTTACCGCACGCATGGCGCGGGAACATAATAATGCCAACATTCTGGTTCTGGGTGGGCGAGTTCTGGATCCTGATATGGCCTGCAAAATGGTGCAGATTTGGCTGTCTTCTTCTTATGAGGGGGGCAGGCATCAAAACCGTCTGGATAAAATTCACGCCTTGGAGTCTTCTGCATAATGTACAGATATTCCATAGCGGGTTTATAAAGTGAAATACTTAGCGGGCGGGCAGGATGGTGCCCGCCTGAACTATTTTTTGCGCACAACTTTTATATCAATTTAGGGAGATTTATCACTATGGAAACCTTGGCTCAATTTGATCCTGAAATCTTCGACACCATTCAGAAAGAGACCGCGCGTCAGGAGTACAGCCTGGAGTTTATTGCGTCAGAGAATTTTGTCAGTGAATGTGTTCTGGAGGCGCAGGGATCGGTCCTGACCAATAAATATGCTGAAGGTTATCCTGGAAAGCGCTACTATGGTGGTTGTGATGTAGTAGATGTAGCTGAGAATCTTGCGATTGAGCGCGCTAAGAGTCTTTTTGGCGCTGAACATGCTAACGTTCAACCTCACTCCGGTTCACAGGCAAATATGGCAGTCTATTTTGCCACATGCAAGCCAGGGGATACAATTCTGGGGATGAATCTTGCCCACGGCGGACACTTGACCCATGGATCTCCGGTAAACTTTTCCGGTCAACTTTATAATGTCGTTCCTTATGGAGTGAAAAAGGAAACCGGATATATCGACTATGATGAAGTTGAAGCACTGGCACTTGAGCATAAGCCAAAGTTGATTGTTGTGGGTGCAAGTGCGTATCCGCGCAGTATCGACTTTGCCGCCTTCCGCGATATTGCCGACAAAGTTGGCGCCCCGATTATGGTGGACATGGCTCACATTGCCGGTCTGGTAGCAGGTGGCGCACACCCAAGTCCGATTCCGCACGCAGAATTCGTAACTACCACAACCCACAAAACCTTGCGAGGACCACGTGGTGGAATGATTCTGTGCCGGGATGAATTTGCCAAGAAGGTCAACAGCAAAATCTTCCCCGGAAGTCAGGGGGGGCCTCTTATGCATGCAATTGCGGCCAAAGCTGTAGCCTTTCGTGAGGCCCAGGAAGATGGATTCAAAACATATGCACAGCAGGTAGTATCAAATGCAAAAGCCCTTGCTGAGGGGCTACTGGAGCAGGGTTTCAATCTGGTTTCCGGTGGTACCGACAATCATCTGGTTCTGGTGGATTTGAGCAATTCCGATATTACCGGTAAAATGGCGGAAAAAGTTCTTGAAGACGCCGGGATTACAGTGAATAAAAATGCGGTTCCGTTTGATACGCGTTCACCGTTTGTTACCAGTGGTTTTCGCATCGGCACACCCGCTACAACTACCCGCGGCCTGAAAGAACAACAGATGAAGCAGGTGGCAGAGTGGATTCGCCGAGCGTTGGACAATATGGAAAACGCTGAAGCTCTGGCAACCATCCGAGCAGAAGTTAAGGAACTGTGTCAGCAATTTCCCCTCTATGCTCATCGACTGAAGTAGAAAGAAATAATGCAGAGACCATCCTGGGAAGAATATTTTATGGATATAGCGCGGCTGGTTGCGAGCCGCTCTACGTGCATGCGCCGTCAAGTCGGAGCTGTACTGGTAAAAGATAAAAATATTCTTGCCACCGGATATAACGGAACACCCACGGGCATAGCCCACTGCGATACCCGTGGGTGTCTACGTGAGAAACATAATGTCCCCTCTGGACAACGTCACGAGTTGTGTCTTGGATTACATGCAGAGCAGAATGCCATTATTCAAGCGGCCAAACATGGCACCAATATTGCCAGAGCGACTCTGTACTGCACCAACGCACCATGCGTGATTTGCGCCAAAATGCTGATAAACTCAGGTATCACGAAGATTGTGTATCTTGAAGGTTATCCTGATGAACTGGCACTGGCACTTTTAGAGGAATCCGGCTTGGAAGTACGTGATTTTGCCGCAAGTACGCCAGAACATAGTGGAGAGCGCCCTTGAAATGTCCTTTTTGCGCCTGTGAAGAGACCCGGGTAATTGATTCACGTCTGGGCAAGGAGGGGAACAATATCCGGCGCCGACGTGAATGTGTGGCATGTGAGCGTCGTTTCACCACATACGAGCGGGTTGAGGAGATCCTCCCCCTGGTGGTTAAAAAGGATGGGCGTCGCGAACCCTTTGATCGCAGCAAAATCACAGCTGGGATTCGCCGTGCCTGTGAAAAGCGACCAATTCCCATAGAAACCATCGAAAAACTCGTGGACAGGCTCGAGGTGCAGTTGCAGGAATCCTCGGAGCGGGAGATTCAGGCCGCGGTTATCGGGGAGGCTGTTATGAAGTCATTACACGATCTGGACGAAATTGCCTATGTACGCTTTGCTTCGGTGTATCGCCAGTTCAAGGACATAAACGAATTCATGCAGGAACTTACTGACATCCTTGGACGCCAGGCTCAGGATCTTTCACCATTGAAAAAGTAGGATTCAACGTGGATGAATGCTTCATAAATGAAACAGATATTCATGTTGAGTATATGCGTCAGGCACTTGCGCTTGCACGCCGCGCCGAAGGACGCACAAGCCCCAACCCACCTGTAGGATGCCTGATAGTAGCTGGTGGCGAGATAGTGGGGCAGGGGTATCATCCCAAAGCTGGTGAATCACATGCGGAGGTGTTTGCACTTCATGATGCTGGGGAAAGAGCGCGAGGTGGGGATGCATATGTCACCCTCGAACCCTGCTCCCACCAGGGGCGTACCGGTCCATGTTGCGATGCTCTGATTGCTGCAGGGATTCGTCGGGTCTTCATCGGCATATGTGATCCGAATCCTCTGGTTAATGGACGTGGTATCAAACGCATGCGAGCCTCAGGGGTTGATGTTGTTTCCGGGGTGCTTGAAGAGGAGTGTCGCTATCTGTGTTCTCCGTTTATCAAGCATGTTCTGAGCGGGTGTCCGCTGGTGATCCTTAAAAGTGCCATAACCCTGGACGGAAAAACTGCAACTTCAACCGGCGCTTCCCAGTGGATAAGCGGGCCTGAAAGCAGGGCCCACGCACATCAGATACGTAATCGTGTCGATGCCATCATGGTGGGGATCGGTACCGTAGCCGCAGACAATCCGCGCCTTACCACACGTTTGGAACATGGAGATGGGCGCGATCCGGTGCGGGTGGTGCTTGATTCCTTCCTGCGTATCGATCCTCAAGCTGCGATGCTTAAGCTTGATTCTCCTGTTCCAACCCTGATCTTCACCAGTAGCAAAGCAGATCGGGCTAAAGAACAGCTCTTGAATGCCTGCGCTGGGGTAGAAGTGATCAGGGTGTCACATATATCCGATGGCCGTCTAGCATTGGATGCGATACTGAAGAATTTGGGCCAACGTGATATACAGAGTGTGCTGGTGGAGGGGGGAGCAGAACTCAACCAGGAACTGCTACAGAACAAACTGGTGGATCGGGTAATGCTCTATGTTGCCCCTAAACTGCTAGGGGGAAGCGATGGGCGTGGAATTTTCAGTGGTTCAGGCCCACACACTCTTGATGCCGCCCAACAGTTGTATAACCTTAAAGTCCAGAATATAGGAACAGATATCCTGATCGAAGGCGAGGTACATCCATGTTTACCGGCTTAATCGAAGACCTGGGGCGTATCGAGAGTATTCAGCGGAACAGTAAGAGTTTCAAGCTCAGGGTGGTCACCACTTTGCCACCTCAGGAGATCTCCATAGGAGACAGTATTGCAGTTAATGGGATATGTCTCACCGTTGTGGAGCATACATCCGGAACTTTTAGTGCTGACGTCTCGCCTGAAACCATGCAATCGAGTAATATAGGTTCTCTGAGTGTGGGGAATACGGTCAATATTGAACGCGCGCTGCGCCTCGGGGACCGCCTCGGTGGGCATATGGTGAGTGGTCATATTGATACTACGGGAACGGTAGTGCGGCGGGTGCATGATGATATCGCGGTGCGCTTTACTGTGGAACTGCCTCGAACCTTTATGCGCTATGTAATCAGTAAAGGCTCCATTGCCATAGATGGCATCAGTCTTACGGTTAACAGGGTAACCGATACTACCTTTTCCGTGGCAATTATCCCCCACAGCCTTGCCAAAACGACATTGCAGCACTATGGTGTAGGCGCCAGGGTAAACATCGAAACCGATATGCTGGGCCGCTATATCGAAAAATTGCTCAGCCATGCTCCGGATTCATCCGATACCGCCGCAAATAATACTGAGAGTGGTGGTCTGAGTATTGCGAAACTCGCTGAAAACGGTTTCTTCTGAAACAATCTACACACATATTGACTTGGAGAAATAGCAGATGCCCATTGCAAGAGTAGAAGCAGCACTCGAAGATTTGCGCCAGGGGAAAATGGTAATCCTTGCCGATGATGAGGATCGCGAAAACGAAGGCGATCTCACAATGGCCGCAGAGATGGTTACGCCGGAGGCGATAAACTTTATGGCCAAGGAGGGGCGTGGATTGATCTGTCTCTCTTTGACTGAAGAGCGTGCGGATGAACTCGGGCTCGCCCCTATGGTGAGTGAAAATGATTCATCCTTTGAAACCGCCTTTACCGTATCAATCGAGGCTAAGCAGGGGGTCACAACGGGTATTTCTGCTGCGGATAGAGCACATACTATCAAGGTTGCCATTGATGAGAACTCTACGGCTGTGGATCTGGCACGTCCCGGGCATGTATTCCCCCTGCGCGCGCGTAAAGGTGGGGTTATGGTGCGTACCGGACAGACTGAAGGTTCAATGGATCTCGCACGTCTGGCGGGGCTGAAACCTGCCGGAGTAATATGCGAAATCATGAATGACGATGGCACCATGGCACGCATGCCCCAACTGGAGGACTTCGCACATAAACACGAGATAAAAATAGTCACTGTTGCAGATATCATTGCCTACCGTATGCGCAATGAGCTTATGGTGCGGCGTGCTGCGGAGACTCTTTTACCCTCATGTCACGGTGGAGAATTTAAACTGATCGTGTATGAGAACGACATTGATGATGCCAACCATATCGTGTTGCAAAAAGGGGAGATCAATCCAGATTCTCCCGTTCTAGTCCGGATGCACTCAGAATGCCTTACCGGAGACGTATTCGGTTCCATGCGCTGTGACTGTGGCGATCAACTTCATGCATCTATGGAGCAGATCGAACGAGAGGGCAGTGGGGTTGTGGTTTATTTGCGCCAGGAGGGACGTGGTATTGGTCTGGTGAATAAGCTGAAGGCTTATGCCTTACAGGATTGCGGCCAGGATACTGTGGAAGCCAATGAAGCGCTGGGTTTCAAGGCCGATCTGCGCGACTATGGCATAGGCGCTCAGATTCTGGCCGATTTGGGGTTGAAGAGTATCCGTCTGATGACCAATAACCCTAAGAAGATTGTAGGTCTTGAAGGTTACGGGCTCGTGGTGACGGAGCGTGTTCCCATCGAGATTGAGGCAAACAGCACAAATGCACGCTATCTGGAGACCAAAAGGTGTAAGCTCGGGCATATGCTTACCCATCTTTAAGATTGAATATATATATAACTTAAGTATTTACGGAGATACGGATGGCCAACAATATTGCAGGAAATCTTGATTCTACCGGGCATAAATATGCCATTGTAGTGAGTCGCTTCAACAGCTTTATATGTGAGCGCCTGGTCGAAGGTGCGCTGGATGCGAGTCTGCGTCACGGAGCGCAGGATGATAATATCGATGTGATTCGCGTTCCTGGAGCCTTTGAGCTTCCTTTGGCAACGAAAAAAGTAGCGCAAAGTGGAAAATATGACGCCGTCATCTGCCTGGGTGCAGTTATTCGCGGTGCAACACCACATTTTGACTATGTCAGTGCCGAGGTATCCAAAGGGATAGCATCTGTCAGTCT
>JAWOFA010000044.1:0-5592 GCA_046482505.1 Desulfuromonadaceae bacterium
GTAAATACGGGTTAGTAAGACAATGCCCAGCATGACCATCACGATTGCAGCCCATTTAATTGGGGTGGGTTTTTCAAGTTTGAGGGTGAAGGACACCAGGTAGACAAACACCGGAGCGCAGTACATCAGGGTCGCTGCCACGGCGATACTCCCCTCGGCGATGCTTATAAAGTAAAAACTGAAGTTCCCCGCTACGCCTACACCTGCAATAATCGACCATAGCCATAGGTGGATATTTGTCAGGCCGTTGCTGCGCGGGCGCAATCCAAGCCACACGAGGACAAACACCAGGCCGATGGCGCCACGGTAGAACGATACCACTATCGGGTCCCAGCCGTTGGACATCAGAATCCCGGCGATTCCCCCCGAAAGACCCCAGAATAGTGCGGCCAATGCCACAAACAGCGAACTCACACCCGCCATGTTGTCTCCTTTTTGCCTGCTGAAGTTAGCTGCATCAGTCCTCAGCTCTAATCGAGGGTTGAAAAACTGACCACAGTCGCAGATAATATTTGCTTAGAGTTGCTGCAACAATGGCTCAGCTATATATGCCACACCTGATACCATAACAGCGTAGCAGTTATTCTCCTGCGCGTACAGATTTCCTAATCCCTTAAGTGAAAATTGGAATCAGGACTTCCCCCCATATCAACTATGAGGAGAGAAGCATGCCGGTTTATCTCGATTGCAACGCCACCACCCCGGTTGAACCTTCTGTTGCCGCCCTCGTGGCAAGGTTTACGGAGAAAGACTTCGGTAACGCTGCAAGCCCCATCCACGATTACGGCCTGTTCGCGCGTTCTGCGGTGGAACATGCACGCAAACTGGTGGGGAAGGTGGTTGACGCACGTCCTGATGAGGTGATCTTCACCAGTGGAGCCACTGAGAGCAACAACATGGCTATTCTGGGGCTGATGGAGCACGGAACCAAGACCCGGCGGCGCCATGTGATAACCAGTTCTATTGAGCACAAAGCGGTACTCGAACCCTTTGAACATCTGGAACGCCTGGGTTTTGAGGTGGATATTCTCCCTGCCGGGTCTGATGGGCGTTTCAGTGTGGAACATCTGGCGCAGGCGCTCCGGCCCGACACATTGTTAGTCTCTACCATGCACGTAAACAATGAAACAGGCGTACTCCAGCCGCTGGATGAAGTAGCGCAGCTCCTTACCGGGCATGATGCCTTGTGGCACGTAGACGCCGCACAGGGCTACGGCAAGGAGCTTGAGCAGCTTAAAAGCCAGCGCATAAATATGCTCTCGGTGAGCGGGCACAAGATCTTTGCCCCCAAGGGGATCGGCGCCCTTATTGTGCGCAAAGAGGATGGGCGTTTCCCGCCGCTGCAGCCCCTGGTGTTCGGCGGCGGACAGGAACAGGGTCTTAGAGCCGGAACCCTGCCGGTGCCATTGATTGCCGGCTTTGGTGAAGCAGCCAAACTCGCCCTGCGCAAGCATGCCGAGCGCCGGGCGCAGTGTGTTGCTTTTCGTGGAAAAGTGCGCATTATGCTCGAAACCTTGGATGTTGAACAAAACGGCGCCGAAGCCTGGACCCTGCCCCACTCCATCAATGTCTCGCTCCCCGGCATTGTATCCGATCAGGCCATCAACGCCCTGAAAAACGAGATAGCCATTTCAAGCACCTCCGCCTGTACTTCGCATACACACACCCCGAGCCATGTCCTCGCCGCAATGGGGCGCTCCCCTTCGCAGGTTGAAAGCTCGCTCCGCCTCTCCTGGTGTCACATGACTCCGGAGGTTGACTGGGATGCGGTTAGCGCAATATTGCGCCATCTGCGCTAAACGAACATATAAACAGGAGCCGACGACTATGAATGTATTTTCAGAGCTGGAACAAGCGGTAAACGAGCAATTTCACCACGGCGACCTGCCTCAATGGCTTGCAGAACCTGCCCTTGAAGTGGCTCACTCACCCCACCTGTATCAGGACAAGGAGTATCTTGTTGAACTGCTGCTCGATCAGGTGGAGGACTACGATGTGTACGCCGAAGCCGGATGCTGCAAGTGGGCTTACGACCATGAGGATATTGCCAGAACCCTGAAATGGCTCAAGGAGGGGAAAAAATGAATGTATTCGAGCGCCTGAAAAATGCAGTGCAAACTGCTCAGGATGAGCAGGATCTACCCGATTTTATCGCCAGGGATATCGAGACGATTATCCAACACCGCGATGATTTTTCTAAGCGCGAACCTGAACTTGAGCAGCTCATAGAGATGCTTAGCATCTATGATGTGTACGGCCAAACAGGGTACCTAGGCATGGGAGTTGACAGCGCAATTCTGCAGGGAGCGGTAGAGAAGCTCTTGCGGCGGCGGTAAATGCAAACATTAAATCAGAACTTGGATGAAACTCCTTGGGAAGTTTTTGTAATGCGGAAACTATGAGTCTGTCGGGCTTTACGGATCGAAGCGAAAAATTGACTGGTCGAGGGCAGATTTCCGATCAGACGGTTTTGCAGACGATTCATGGAAAGTCCGACAGCCTCCTAGCGCTGTGACAACCAGTAGAAATTAAACGGTGACAGTACCAGGCTGTTTTTAAAAACCTGCGGTTGTTCCCCGCTATGCAGATCAACAAGCTGCTCCCCTGCAGATGCCCACACACCCAGCTCCTCCAGATTCAGATGCTGGGGTTTGTCGCTGAAATTAGCCGCTACCAGAACCCCAGGCCCGGTCCTGTTTAAATGATAGCGACCAAATACAAATAAGTTGGGGTTTTGCACCTCAATCAATTCACGATTGTTGAAGTCAGCAAACACATCTATTTCCTTGCGCACCGCAATCATCTTTTTCAAGGCTGAAAATATTTTATACTCTACACTGCCGGGAATATAGCGTCGGTATGCTTTATCCCAATCGATAACTGGGCGATGGATCCAACGGGTGTCTTCTTTTTTATTCGGGTCATCCCGATATGAATCATCGTTAACGGTTCCGATGGCATCGCCGTAGTAAAGCAGAGGAATGCCACCAAATGACATGATCATGCCGTGGAGCAGAAGGATTATTTTTATGGAATCATTGATCGCTTCTTCATCCCCGTTTTCCAGAGCATATTCCAGCCCTACAAGGGAAGATAAAGCACCGGAAATGCGCGCATCACCAGTCTTGGGGTTTTCTCCAAAGGTAGTTCCTCTGGCGTGGGAATTATTGAATTTACCCGTAAAATAATCTATCAGAAACTTACGGTGGCGCAGTGGTTCATAGCCGCACGCCTCGATATCCCGATCATCAAAACCCAGGCCGATATCGTCATGACAGCGCACATAGTTAAGCCACGTGGCGCGATCCAGCTTCACAGGAAGGCTCTTTATCCCCTGATTCAACAACAGGGCGTTCTTGGTTGCTACCGCATCCCAAAGCAGAGCCATAAAGGTGGCGTTATAGGCAATCTCGCACTCTTTGGCAATAACCGCATCTTCACCAAAATATTTGACCATTTCGGAAGGCGTGACTATTGCTTCAGCGATGAACACCACCCCCGGTGCCACCACCTGGCAGCAATCCTTAAACAGTTGCAACAGCAGATGCGCCTCGCGCTCGTTCTGGCAGGTGCTGCCGATCTTTTTCCATAAAAACGCCACAGCATCGAGCCGCAGAACGTCCGCACCCTGGTTTGCCCAATAGAGTATGATATTGAGCATTTCAATGAAAACCGCCGGGTTGCTGTAATTAAGGTCCCACTGGTAATCGTTGAAGACCGTCATTACCCAGCGCCCCATGGTTTCATCCCAGGTAAAATTACCCGGAGCTATTCCGGGGAAAATTTCCGGCATACTCTCTTCGAACATGTCCGGGACATTGCGGGATTCGAAGGTATAGAAGTAATCCTGGTATTTTGTTTCACCCGCACGGGCCCGTTGTGCCCATTCATGTTCGTCTGAGGTGTGGTTGACCACCACATCAAGCACCAGCAGAATCTCCCGTTCACGCATGGCCGTTGCAACATTACGCAAATCATCCATGGTGCCGAAGCGTGGATCGATATTCCTGAAATCGCTGACCGCGTAGCCACCGTCACTTTTCCCTTCCGGGCACTTCATCATCGGCATGATATGCACCAGATTGACGCCAAGCTCCTGAAAATAATTCAGGTGATTACACATTCCGCTCAAATCACCGGAGAAACCGTCGCAATACAGCGTCATGCCGACCCATTTCTGGTGCAGAAACCAGTTGTAGTCCTTTTCACGTTCCAGATCACTTTGGCGCAGATATTCCGGACGCCTCAGGTATTGCCAGGCCATGGATTCAACGAGATGATAGGCCTGATCAGTGAAGTCTTCACGCTCACCATAGAGTCTGGAGAACAGCGAGTGAATTGCATAAAAATTTGCCCCGAGACGGGTGTAGAAATGGCGTAGATCCTGCTCGCTTAATTCCGGTCGGATACGGTTCAGAATATCATTCAGCAGAGTATGTGAAACCTGTTCGTACATATAAATCACCTGGGTGAAAAAACAACCATTGCGTATTGAGTTTCCTTCAGCTTACAAAGAATTACAAGATTTCTGTGTGCAGTGCAAATAGCACGTTACTCCTGTAGCAGTTCCCGATAAAGGCTTTTATCCTTACTCGTAGCTCCGCGCATGGCAACAACCTTAGCGGCAAAAGCCTGAGCGCATTCTAGAATCGTTTCCAGCGCCCAGCCGGACAGCAGCCCGTGGATATATACCGCGCTGTAGGCATCCCCGGCACCCACCGTATCAACAGTAGTTGAACTCTGTCCAGAAGGCGCCGAATGAAAGCACCCGTCCGCCGTACGCACCAACCCTCCCCTGGCACCGCGCGTAACTATCAGGTGTTGCAGTCCAAAGTGCTCCTGCAAATGGCTCATAGCTTCCTCAAGGGGACGCTCTTTTTCGTCAAGCAGTGCCAACTCATCCTCATTCATTTTTGCCCAATGAGCCCGGGACAGGCACTCAAAAACCCGTTCTTTATCCCACCATGGTGCGCGCAGATTGACATCTAGGAAGATTTGCATCTCCCCACCCTGAATCATACGCTCCAGAGCCAGGCGCGAAACCTCATTGCGCAGAGCCAGGGTCCCGTGATAGAGGAGGCTGCCACTTGACAATGTGGGGAGATGCTCCGCGTCAATAAAATCATAGGCTGTGTTGACAACAATATCGTAATGGGGTTCGTCGGCACTGAAATGCACATCAACCTGACCCGTGGGACGCACAGGATCAATCTGCAGCGCAGAGGTTGTCATCCCCCATTGGGTCATAGCCTGTATAACCCGGTCTCCAGAAAGATCCTTGCCCACGCGGGAAACAAAAACCGGGGCATCACCCAGCGCCTGGAGGTGCCAGGCAACATTGAAAGGCGCGCCTCCAAGAACCTGTTGACCATTCGGGAAATTATCAAATAGAACTTCGCCGAAAATCACAACCTGAGTCGCAGTACTCATGCATCTCCCTCCTCAACATTATCTCCTTCTAAATAATCCTTCAGTTCAGGGTAAAAGTGGGCAATCCCCTGCAGGATACCTGCGGAATAATTTCCACTTGAAGGGGAACTGTTATTGTCGGCAATATACAGGGTGTTGCGGTTGCCGTTTTCATTGGCCAGG
>JAWOFA010000114.1:0-23103 GCA_046482505.1 Desulfuromonadaceae bacterium
GTGCCAGCGATTTACTGCATCATCGTCGTAGTGCAGCAGAAATATCAGGGTGGACTGTGGCGCGCCTCCATCCAACTTAACCGGGGCAGAGAATTCACGCAATGCTGATGGAGTGACATCTGCAGGAATATCGCTGAAGGTGAAGGTCTGCTCTGCTGTGTCTAAAATGAGGATGGCTTCATTGTCTTGCTCTAGGCGCACCCGGGTGGCGCAATCGCCCTTGGGATGCAGGGGGCATTTATTGCCCTGCGCATCAAACAGAGCAATCTTCACCGGGAGCAAAAAAGGGTGCTTGTGTCCCTGCCCCGGGGTTACGGGACAGGTTTGGCGCAGGGTGAGGCTCAAATCGGAGCCTGAGTGTGAGGTGCTCAGGTGTACTTCCGGGGTGCCTGCCTGAGTGTACCAGAGCATGAACTGGCTCAGGTCGATGGCGTTGGCATTCTCCATGATGGCGATAAAGGCGTCGATGGTTACCGCCTCGCCGTCATGGCGTTCGATATATGAGCGGATACCGCGCAGAAATCCCTCCCAGCCGAGGATGGTCTTGAGCATGCGAATAACTTCGGCGCCCTTGTGGTATATGGTAACAGTGTAGAAGTTGTTGATTTCTATGTAGGCTTCAGGGCGCACCGGATGGGCGGTGGGGCCGGCGTCCTCGCTGAACTGATGGTTCTGCAACAGGCGTACATCTTCAATGCGCTGAATAGCGGCGCTGTTCATATCCGCAGAGAATTCCTGGTCGCGGAATACGGTGAGCCCCTCTTTGAGGCTGAGTTGAAACCAGTCGCGGCAGGTGATGCGGTTGCCGGTCCAGTTGTGAAAATACTCATGCGCAATCACCGATTCTATCCCGAGAAAATCGGCATCGGTCGCGGTCTCCGGGCATGCGAGGACGTAGCGGGAATTGAAGATGTTCAGCCCTTTGTTTTCCATGGCCCCCATGTTGAAGTCATCCACGGCAACAATCATGTAGCGCTCCAGATCGCATTCGAGGCCGAACCGCTCTTCATCCCACTTCATCGCTTTTTGCAAGGCGTGCATGGCATATTCACACTTGTCGGCATTGCGGTGCTCTACGTATATCTGCAGCAGAATATCGCGCCCCGATCGGGTGCGGTAGGTGTGTGTATGACAGTGCAGGTCTCCTGCTACCAGGGCAAACAGGTACGATGGTTTTGGAAAAGGATCTTCCCATGTGGCGAAGTGACGCCCGTCTTCAAGGTCACCTTCGGCAACGAGGTTACCGTTGCACAGAAGAATCGGAAAACGCTCGCGCCCGGCGCGCAATGTCGCGGTGTAACGCGCCATAACATCTGGACGGTCGGGGAAGAAGGTGATGCGGCGAAAGCCCTCCGCCTCACACTGAGTGCAGAGTATCCCGGCGGAGAGGTACAGCCCTTCGAGGGCGGCGTTGGCACTCGGGTTTATTCTGGTGTTTAACTCCAGGATGCAGGATGAGGGGATATCGTGGATGCTGAGCCCGGTGTTATCCTGAGTGTATGAATCTTCACTGAGGATGTTGCCGTCACACGTGATCTGCAGGAGTAGCAGGTCCTGTCCATTCAGATGGAGTGGAGTTGCTGTGGACGTGCCCGGGGCACGCTTGAGTTTGAGAGTGCTGTGGACGGTAGTGCACTCAGGGGCGAGGTCAATATCCAGGGACACATGCTCGACCAGCCACGGTGGGGGGGTATAGGCATCACGCCTGATGGTTTGCGGAGCAGGGCGTGTGTCACATAGGTGCATAGAAACTCCTCGAAAGGGTAAAGATGATGGGTGTTAAACAAAAAACCCCCGCAAGCGGGGGCTAAATATCTGGAAATATGGTTTTATGCTGGCAACTGTCAGTCACGCTCGTCGTTGTCGATCAGGATGGTGCCATCCGTATCATTGTCACCCGGGGGGAGTTGGCGGGTACGGTTGTCACTCAGAAGCTTTCCTTCCTTATCCATGATGCGGTCATCATCGAGAATAATCATTCCGGTCTGTTCCACTACATCCTTTTTGTACTGATACTGGTATTCCATACTCTTTTTGCGCAGGTTGTAGCTCATGAACATCCAAATCAACCCCATGATCAGCGCCGCACCCAGCACTACGGCGAGGGCTATAGAGACGTAGAATACAGTCTCTTCACCAATGTGACCGATCACTGCGAGAATTTCATCGAGTTTGTAACCTACCGCAGCGAGAATCACCAGCAGTAATAGGCCAAGGAGGAATGGGATCTGGCGGATGACGTAAATCACCGCGTGGAATTTTTGGATCCGGCTCTGCTGTTCAGCCGCAGAAAGATGGCGCCTGTCATTATCAGTTCCCTCCGGCTGATGCCCATAAAGATAGCGATCAAAACCCAGCACAATGATGCCGAGGAGGAAGGTGATGGTCAGAGGGACGATAAAGGCAGCAAAGAAAAACGATCTCCACGGGAACGGAACGTTTTCCGGCCCCAGTTGGCTGATGAAACTGACGAAAAAGATAAATCCTTCGATCACCCCGATAAGAATCAGGTATTTGATAAACAGATCTTTGAGTTCTTCGCGTTCAAATAGGGTGGCAATCCCCTTAAGGGTAGAGGGGGTCTTGCTGCGCTTATCCTCTCGTTCTTCTTTAGTATGTTCTTTGCTCTGGTTCTTTTCCTGCGACACAACGCTCTCCTGCCTGGACTGAAACGCAATGATTATTAAATGCGTACTTTGATGTAATATCAGATTAATGTTTCAGTGTAACTGCCCATTAAGCGGTAATGCGGATGCTCATATGCACGTACCGACATGTGCCAGCGTACCTGTCTGCCACTTACGGTTAATCTCGAATCGCGCACTATAAAACATTTTTTTGTCCATGTCTGTCACAAATTGGACTTTTGCGCTTCCAGCTTTAGTGCAGGGGCTGAAACGCAATAAGGCAGTTGTAATTTAACTGCGCTCCACTCCCATTCTTGTGCGGAAAATATTTATAGGCGCCATGCTTGTTTAAATCGATTGTACAGGGGATGCCTCCCGGATTGGGTGCTCCGCCCCGAAACTGACGGCAGAAGGCATATCACCTTATAGGTAGATGTGTTGCATTGCTGGCAATAGGTTCTTATGTTTGCATGCGATGTTAGAAAGTTTCCCCTGCGTTAATCCCTGGCGCTTCCGCATTCAGCACCTCAATGCTAGCGCCTTTTTCAATAGTTGTCGACGATCAAAGCGCGCATATGCAGGCACGCGTGGGAAAGTGGAGAGGCTTAGCGGGTGTTTTAAGGGCGATTTGTCTCATATATCAGAGTAGTTAAAACACAGTTTTACAGTAGTGAAATCTTGACCTCTGCTGCAGATTCTGTTTACATAGCGATGCTGCGAAATATATACACGATTCGGGGGTACTGCCACGTTTCCACATTATAGACCATCCCGGGGATATGTTTCGCATGCTGATTATTGTTATTTCAGCGCGTGCTCGTTGGCTGTGTGGGTGCGCAATTTCAATTTAATTGTTTTAGGAGGATAAAAAATCATGAAATATCTCCTGCCTGTCAGCCTGATTCTGGCTTTGGCAATGGTGACGAGTGCTGGCGCTGTAGATATGGCGACACTCACCAATGATGACTGTGTAAAATGCCACATTGACGAAGTTAAGGATGTTGATGCCCAT
Organism: Desulfuromonadaceae bacterium; assembly: GCA_046482505.1. Lineage (GTDB taxonomy): Bacteria > Desulfobacterota > Desulfuromonadia > Desulfuromonadales > Desulfuromonadaceae > JAIVHC01. The sequence goes on from JAWOFA010000114.1 coordinate 3,640, forward strand.
GGTGCAGCACACGCATATATGGGATGCCAGGATTGTCACTTTGAGCATCCGCCCATGGGAGAAAATGTTATCCCCTCCTGCGCGTTGTGTCATGACCCTGCTGACAGCGATCACTACAGTCTCGACAACTGTGTCGCCTGTCATTACCCGCACCATCCTCTGGATATCGACTTCTCTTCCCAGGATAATGTTAAACCTGCATGTCTGAGCTGCCACCCGGCGCAGGGTAAAGAGATGGAAGCACATCCAAGTATGCATGCCGAGATGGACTGTAATGCATGCCATATGGGGCATGGCCTGGACGATGAACAGTATCTCAATTGCCTTGACTGCCATTCCGGCCATTCCGATGAAATGGTGGTTGCCGATTGTACCAAGTGTCACAAGCCGCATAGTCCGGTTGAGGTTACCTATGCTGATGATCTTGACTCAGCCATGTGTGCAGCATGCCATGGTGGGGTTGCCGAAGATCTGGAGGCTTCGAGCAAGATGCACTCCGGTCTGGGCTGCGCATACTGTCACATGGGCGAGCATAAGCAGATTACAGCCTGTGCTGACTGCCATGGTGCAGCGCCTCATGGTGAAACAATGCATGAGAAGTTCCCCAACTGCATAGACTGCCACGTTGATCCCCATGCGTTGGCGGAGTAATTGGTTCGCCAATCTTTAACTAAACAGTAGGCTCCGGCTTTCCCCTTGGGGATGCCGGAGCCGTGTTATTCAAATAAATCCAGGTGCGAAAGGCGTTAGCGCCACGGGATATGCCATGACAACTGATCTGTATAAATTCTGGGCCGGAGCCTGTATGCTTCTGGCTGTTGTATTGTTGATAGGTGTAGTGCCGGTCAAGGCGGAGATTGTGGAGGTTCCCCTTGAAGATTCAGATTGCGTCAAGTGTCACGTCGATCCTGCGCGCCAAATAGCGGAGCAAGGTGGTGCTCATCGCACCGCTTTGGGGTGCTTCGACTGTCATGAGGGCCATCCTCCCGCATCAGAGGCGGTTATCCCGGGGTGTGCCCAGTGCCATCCCCCCTCCACTCAAGAACACTATGCTCTGGACAACTGTACGCGCTGCCATGCCCCTCATGCCCCGGGGGTTGGATCGCTCTCTGCGGTAAGCGATGACGTCCCCGCAATATGCCTTACCTGCCATCAGGACGTAGGGGAAGATCTTGATGCCATACCCAGTGCCCATACGCATATGGCATGTACCGATTGTCACCTGGAACACGGTACTGCTGCAGGAGAGTTCATGCAGTGTATGGAGTGTCATGAACCGCATAGCCCCGAGATGGTTTACACAGACTGCATCGGATGTCATGCACCACACCAGCCCACCGACTACCGTTGGAGCAACGCTACACCGGTGGATCAATGTGCCGCGTGTCATGCGCCAGAGGTTGAAACACTGGCGCGTGCCGGTGGTGCGCATGCTGAGTATGTCGCATGCAGTGATTGCCATGCGGATCATCCTCCTGCGGAAAGCGGAGTTATCCCCGCATGTGCAGAGTGCCATGCACCGGATGCTTCGCCTCACTACAGTGTAGGAGAGTGTGCCGCGTGTCACGACCCCCATGCACCCATGGAGGTGCAGATGGATGCCGTTTCTCCGGTGAAGCCGGTATGCCTGTCCTGTCATGCGGAGCCTGGTAAAGAGATGGAGCAGCATCCGAGTATGCATGCACAGATGGACTGCGTGGAATGTCATGCAGAACACGGGGAAGCGAACAGCTGTCTCGACTGCCATGCAGGCCATACTGAGTCCATGACCAATGCGGAATGTTATAAATGTCACCAGCCCCACAGCCCGAGTTACATCCAGTACAAAAAGGGCAAGGTGGAGCCGGAGTTGTGTGGCAGCTGTCATGCCGAACCGTTTAAGCAGTTGGAGAGTAATACTACGCAACACTCAACCCTGGAATGTATATTTTGTCATCGTCGCACCCACAAGGTTGTTCTGGAATGCGAAAACTGTCACGGACAACCCCATGATGCCGCTATGCACCGCCAGTTCAGTGATTGTGCCAAGTGTCATCGCGGAGCGCATGATTTGCGCAAGTAGGCAATTATTTATTATATGAGGCATACGATGAATCGTAGGTATCGATTGAATGCGAGCTTGTTATTTGCTTGTGCTGTGATTTTGCTGAGCGGAACTGTATCGGCTTATGCGGATATTTACTCTGAGGACATTCCTCCACTTACCGATGTTGAGTGTGCGCAGTGCCATGTACCGGTGTATACTGCCTTAAAGGAGGATGGTGGAGCACACCGGATGGGTTGCCGGGATTGCCACACAACCTTTCATAATTTTGCCCGTTCCCTGACCTGGGAAGAGCGCGTTCCTGCTTGTGATACCTGCCACGGAGCGCCACATGGTGAAGAATCCCCCATGCTGGGGTGCCAGAAGTGCCACGCCAATGCCCACGCTCCGGTAGCGAGTATTGAGGCTGCAGATATTGAGCCCTACTGCAACCAGTGTCATGCAGAGCAGGCTGAGGAGATGTCAAATCCCAGCGCGCATGCCGATATGGGATGTTCAGGATGTCATTATGCTGAGCATGGTTATGTGCCTGACTGTGTCGAATGTCACGCTCAGCCGCATAACCCTTTTGAAAGCAATGGTACCTGCACGAGTTGTCATCCGGTTCATGATGTAAGCAGTCTTGATTATGGCACCCATATTGAAAATTCAGCCTGTAGTTACTGTCACGGCACCCAGACTGAAGCGCTGAATAAGGGGCACCTGGCTCACTCCATGCTCGACTGTACCTTCTGTCATGCCAATGAGCATGGGAATGTTCCCACTTGTCAGGAGTGCCATGATACGCCGCATACCCAGGAGATGATGGAAGAGTTTGACGGATGCGCAGCTTGCCACGGTGGGGCGCATGCCTTGTTGCCGGGGTATTAAAATAGAGTTGAGGTGAAGAGATGACAGCGAAGAAGAAGCTTCTGATAAATATCCTCCTCTTTCTGGGGTGTGTGGCGATAGCAGGTTTGGCTGTGCTGTATAATTATAGCTACAAAATCTGCTGGCACTGCGATACTGATGATTACTATGATCGTGGACGGGTTTTCGTATGTAAAGATGACGCGGAATTGCGCGAGTCCGGTCTTGATTTTCTGCGTGTAGCAGCTTCGCGCCAGCAGCCCAGAGCTCAACTTTTGCTCGCCGAATGTTACGCGCCGGAACTGCCAGATGGTTATGAACCGCTGGACAGGCGCGCGTATGCTTGTCTATCTTCTGAGTTGGATACCAATCCCGCTGCTGCAACGGAGTTTTTCCGCAAAGCCCATACGGCACTAAAGCATCAGGAGAAACTGCAACCCCAGGTGCTGCACAATCTCGGGCTGTTGCTTGAGGGTAACATGCTGGAAGGCGCAGAATCCATGGAAATGGCGGAGGAGTACTTTTCCGCTGCTGCACAGCAGGGATATTTCCCTTCACTACAGCATTTGGGGATGATATACCACCAGCGTAGCGATTACACCCGGGCCAGGCGCTGGCTCGAAGAAGCGGCACAGCGGTATAAAGATCCCCAGCCTGCATTGCTTCTGGGCGATTATTCCATGCAGGGCAAAGGTGTATCAGTAGACTATGAAAAGGCGATGCACTGGTATCGTCAGGCGCTTCTCGCAGCTAAAAAGGTCAGTATCGGTCTCGAGCAGGCCGAGCAGGTTGCGGCTGAGGATGTCCCCCGTGCGCGCATGGATATGGCGATGCGCAAGCTCCAGCAGCAACGGATTTTCAAGTTCAAGACTTTGCACTACCGGGTTGGCGGAGACGCCTCAAATTACGAAGTGTATTGTGGAGAGAATCTTACACGCATGATAGGAACGGTCAAGCGTAACGTGGAAGGGGTTGAGGCGAGCCTTGCCCCCGAGGTTAAGCGCGCCCTCTCCGTTACTACTCCGCAGAAAACCTTTGGTTCCATGAATGAAGGGCTTAACTGGCTTTTAAATGCATATGCAAAAGGACAGTACGGGAACTTTACAAAATTTGATTTTCGCTTGAAGAACACGCGCCCGAAGAACTGATCCGGGAATCAAGTTAGTTCCAGCTTAAAAGGCTGTAAGTTCGCAAGACAAGGTATCAGTCTCAACAGTTACTAAATCAAATACAAGCACATAAACAAAAGAGCCTATTCCTACTCCCGGAATCGGCTCTTTTGTTTACACTCCCTTGAGAGAACGGTTCTTCAGCGAAAGCGGATCTTTGTTACTCCTTCAATTTTAGATATTTCGTCAATCAGCGTCCTCCCCATAGGGTGATGATGATGGGTAATAATAAAATCATACTGTATGCGCTGATTTTCCAGGTCGTATTCCTGCTCGATATTCGCAGTAGTAAGTGAGTTGGCCTGGAAAATATCTATCATTTCAGCAAAGATATCGCGATCCCCAATGGTAACTACAGAAAGACGCAGGAAGCGATCCTTACGCAAAAGCATATCTACATGTTTAAGGGCAAACAGGGCAACGAAAGCCAGAACGGTGCTCAAGATCCCGATCGCGGTCATACCGAAGCCGAACGCCATCCCCACACCGGCTACGTACCAGAGACATGCGGCAGTAGTAAGGCCGCGCACGTTGGCGCCTTCTTTGATGATAACCCCGGCACCCAGAAAACCGATGCCGGTGATGATCTGCGCTCCTATCCGACCCGGGTCAATGCGCGCAATCCCCTCCGCGTTGAAGTGGGCATATTTGGCGAACACCCCTTCCGAGATAATCATCATCAGGCAGGCGCCGGTACATACCAGCACATGAGTACGCATGCCGGCAGGACGCCCGTGCTTCTCGCGTTCAATGCCTATAAGAGCGCCGGCGGTAAAAGCGAGGATGAGTTTCACTATTTCAGTACCCAGATGTTCGGTTATGAATAGATTGTTCAGCATATCAGCCTTTGAAGCGTATTTGCACGCAAAGCATCAGCCCTTCACTAATTGATTACATCTTGTAGTTGAGCATAAAGTGGGTGGTGAACTGACTCATCTCTTCAGTAAAACCGTGTTTACAATAAAGGGAGTTGGTGCTGTATACGCTGTTTTCAAGTGCCCACTCACATGCGAAATCGATACTCCAGCCTCGAGTGGTGTAGCTGAACCCCCCGGTTATATGGTGTTCGGCAATCGCCGGGAAATAGGGAAGTAGATGCTGCGAAGGAACCGGGCTCTTTGCATAGTTATACCCTCCCCGGATGCTCCAGGTGGGAGAGAGATCGTACTCAAAGCCTAATGCATACACCCACTGATCATCCCAGTGCATGGGGTAATCCATGCTTATGTTGCCGGGTACATCCGGGGTGTTTTTTTGTGAAAGTCTGAAAGTGATGGTGTTAATCGCATCTGACCAGTTAACCCAGTCAACATCAAGGGCTATTTTCAGTTCAGGAGTAATATTATAGCTCAGCCCCAAGCCTATCTGTTGCGGCCAGTTGAACCCGTTGAGTTCAGCGTCGTAGTTCTTAATTCCCTGTCCCAGGGCGGTGTAATTTATTTTAGCGGTTCCATTGTCAAATTTATGCTTAGTAGCACTTAGGTAGGCTCCTCCCACGGTGAGATTGCCAACCTGATATTGAAATCCAACTCTGTAGGCGGCAGAATACGCTTCAGCACCCTCCATTTCGATGCCGAAAAACTGATTTTCCATGATACTGGTATGGGGGAAGAGGCTCATTTCAGTTTCTGCATAGCCAAGGTTGAGGCTGGCGCCCAGGCGCAAAGATCCATCCTCACTTAGCCATGCCAGGGTAGGGGTCACCTTCATATATCTGACATCACTGGAGATGGTGTCGTGTTCATTTTTCATTTCTTTTTGATCCGCAAAAGGAACGCGAAAATGGTTGTATTCTACACCCATCCCGCCTTGGGCAAAAAAACCAAAGCCGGCGATAAAAGAAGGGTTGTTTAGCGGCTGAGCCCATGCTAGAAGCGGAACGGGAAATGTCTGTCTTTTGGCTTGCAGGTCGTTGCCATGGGTGTCTTTATGCTGGTTGCGCGACTGCATAAGGCTGATGCCGGCACTTAATTGGGGGCTGCAACATCCTGTGAGACCCGCTGGATTTATATTCATCGCCGTGGCGTTGTCAACCAGAGCCAGATCCGCTCCACCCATGCCGCTCGATACAGCGCCGTAACCGATCATGTTCATCCCATTGGTTGCTCTAGCGCAATCGGGTGAAGTAACCAGGTAGAAAAGCACTAAAATAGCTGAAATAAAGATTGGGGCGTGCCTTGACATAGAGATTTAAAACCGGCCTTTAAAAGGGTAAAAAAAACTGAAATCGTTGAATCTAACCATCACACTCCCAATAACGCGACTTAAGTTGGAAAGTGTCACTGGCGTTGAAAAAACTGCTACTACGAGTCACGCCCTTTATAAGGATAGATACGCAGATCCAATAGATATGCCAGCTTATATATCCGTTTATACGCCTACCATAAACATAAATATGAGTACAGCAAATTAGACATAACAGGCCGCCAGCATAAGGCTGGTTCCAAGTAATATTAACGCAATTTATGCATAAGTAAGGGGTGCCAAACCGTGTATTTGCCGTGGAGTATACAAAGTCCACCTTTGATGCTGGCTCCATTGCAGGGGCTCACTCATGCGTCCATGCGTACCGTACAGATGGAGCTGGGCGCCCCGGATGTCCTGTTCAGTGAATTTGTGCGAGTAAGTAATGTGTCGCGGCGCCGGATATCCAGGCGCGAGCTGGATGATTCGCGGACACATTCGTTGAAGGCCCCATTGGTGGTGCAACTGGTTGGAAATAATCCCGAGGCACTGAGCGCAGCTGCACTGCTGTTGCAGGAGAACGGAGTGCAGCATCTGAATTTAAACCTGGGCTGTCCTTATGGCAGAATGATGAGTGGCCCAACGGGCGGGGCTATGCTGCAGGATATTCCGCTTGTAGATAGATGTCTTAAAGCTTTGCGCAAGACTGTGAGCGGAGGGTTGTCGGTTAAAGTGAGGAGCGGCTACGACAACCCGGAGCAGATTCTGAAGTTGTGCCCGCTTTTCGAAAGCAACGGGGTCGATTTTATGATCCTGCATCCACGAACAGTGTTGCAGAAATACAAGGGTTATGCGGATCATAGCGTGACCAGGGACGTTGTAGCCGCGACGTCTATTCCTGTCATTGCAAACGGTGATGTAATCACAGCACAGCATGGACGCAGAGTGTTGGAAAAGACGGGTGCAGCTGGGTTGATGTTGGGGCGGGGAGCCATAGCCGATCCATGGCTGTTTAAACGTTTACGCAATAGCACAGAAACAGAACCGGATCCTCAGCAACGTCGTGCACTTTTGCGCATCTATATGTTGCGTTTAATTGAAGAATGCAGTCAGGTATATGAGGGTGATCATCAGGTGTTGGCAAAGCTTAAGAACGTTGTGCAGTTTGTGGGAGATCAGGATCTTCGACGTTGGTGCAGTAAAATAAAACGTACTCCCTCACTCCGGCGCTTCAATGCCATGGTTGAGTCCTTGAGTGATGTTTATCGAGTAAGTTGATTAGAAAATGAGGAGGGGAAATGAGGAGGGGAAGGTCAGTGTTGGGAGTATAATAAGTACGCAATATTCAGTGCTCGAGTGAGTCATGGAAGGTTGAGTGGACGCCGTTTGGGTTTGACTTCGACTTTATTACTGTGGTACTTACCCGTCTGTATATTTAAAACATACACTGTGGTAACTGTGCGGGGTTTGTCCTGCCTGACTGCTGCGGAGTGATAAGTGCATTGAAGATTAGTGATCCGGTGCGCAATTGCATACAAAGAATTAAGGAGTCTGTGACATGAAGAGAGGGGTTTCGTGCAGGTTATCCATGCTTGCCATCGCAGCCGTTATGCTGCTGGGGGGCTTGCAGTCGGTTCAGGCTGATACAGATACGTGTCTTATGTGCCACGAAAGTGTGGTTAGTTCACATGAGTTCATAGATTCAGCCCATGGCAAAAGCGGTATCGGATGTGTTGATTGCCATGTGCTGGAAGATGTTGACGCCCATATGTCTATGGAGGAGATGCCTGCTGCGGTTGATTGCAGTTCCTGTCACACTGATGTTGCAGAACAGCACGGCCAAAGTGTGCATGCGCAGATGGGGCTTAACTGTGTAGCGTGTCACTACTCTATCCATTCCGCCAAGAGTGGGGAGTCGAGAAAGCAGGAAGTTGTCGATGCATGCTCCAGCTGCCACGATGCAGAAGCATACAATTCTTCGGTTCACGGCCAGGCCGTTGCAACCGGTAATCAGGACAGCGCTTCATGTGCGGATTGTCACGGTGTCCACAATGTAATCTCCCTTAGTGATGCCAGTACAAAGGAAGCCAAGAAATTTGGTACTGATAAATGTATAGAATGTCATGATAATGCGGAGATGATGGAGCGCAATGATATCCGCACAGACATTGTGTATACCTACCTGGGCAGCTATCATGGTAAGCGATATAAGCTTGGAGATCCTCAGGATACGGCAACCTGTTCCGACTGCCATGGAAGCCACGGGGTGCTTGCGGAAGAGAATCCAGCATCCACAATCCATAACGATAATCGTGCTCAGACCTGTGGCGCCTGTCATGACGGTTCTACATATCTGTTCGGCCAGTTTTATTCCCATGGCAACTACCATGATTTTGATCGTTACCCGATTCTGGTTATAACCTTCTGGGCCATGACGACTCTGCTGGTGAGTACCTTCGCCGTATTCTGGATCCACTCCATCCTATGGATGATTCGCGGCATCAAAGAAAATAAAGAAAAGAAAGAGGCTCTCGCCAAAGGTGAGGCACATATTCACATCCCCGATGGACATAAGGTGTACAAGCGTTTTGAGCGGCGCCACATCTTTATGCATCTGCTGGTTATTATCAGCTTTCTGCTTCTGTCCATTACAGGTCTGCCTATCAAGTTCTCCGGTCAGCCATGGGCGCAGGTGATTATTGATATGTTGGGTGGGACTGCAAGTGCGGCATTCCTTCACCGTGTAGGTGCAGTAATAACTTTTGTGTACTTCGGCATGGCTCTGGTATTGAGTTTCCACTTTCTGTTTATTCGCAAGGATATCCCCGGCATGTGGTTGCAGCGTCTTTTCGGTCCTGATTCGCTGATGCCCAACTTCCGCGACATCCGCGATGTTACCGGCATGGTTCGCTGGTTCCTGGGCAAGGGACCGAAGCCGGTATTTGAGCGCTGGACCTACTGGGAAAAGTTTGACTTCATCGCGGTCTTCTGGGGTATGTTTGCTATCGGTGGTTCCGGACTGATGTTGTGGTTCCCTGAGTTTTTCGGCATGTTCCTGCCCGGGTGGGTATTGAACGTAGCTACTATAGTGCACTCGGATGAAGCTCTGCTCGCAACCGGTTTTATCTTCTCGGTTCACTTCTTCAACACCCATTTGCGCCCCGAGAAGTTCCCCATGGACTTTGTGGTGTTCAATGGCGAGATGGAGAAAGAGGAGTTTGTCGAGGAGCGTGGTGACCAGTGGCGCCGCTACGAGGAACAGGGTATAACTGAGCAGTTCCTGAAGCCGAAGACATCCGGCAGTTTGTATAACATTGTCCTTAAGACCTTTGGTTTTGTCGCAGTAGCCATCGGGGTGACCCTGTTTGTCCTTATAGTCATCTCTGTTCTGAGCGGCAGCCATTAGGGCATTAATCTGAACAACAAAAGTATGATATAAGAAAAGGGCGGCCATAACGGTCGCCCTTTTCTGTAGGAGTTGTAATGCGTAAACCTGTAGTCTTTCTGGCATACTTGGGGCTTGTCTTTAATGTTGCTGGTGGTGTCGGAGCCCTGTTGGGGGTGTACCTTATTGCGTTTCGCTCCCATACGCAATTTGCCGGGATCGGACGAGCAGATACTTTGGGGTATCTGTTTGTATGTGTGGGATTGTGTGTTGTGGCAGTTGGGGTTTTGGTGGCACGCTACGCCCGACGTACGTAGGGTTGATATCATCTTGAGGGCAATAAGGTAGAGGCCGTATATGAAAAAGGCGAAATCATCATTACTGTTCAAATTTATGGGTGTTATCAGTGCGGTTTTTCTGGTTGCATCGCTGGTTTTTGTGGTTATAAATGTCCGCCTCCAGCGCCAGCTTACGCTGGAAAATTCGCTCCATGATGCTGACTACCTCAGTGAAGCCATTGTGCGTGCCAATCACTACCTGATGCTCAACGATGACCATGAGATGCTGCATCAGATGGTGAGTGAACTGGCTTCCATGGAGGGGATCAGGCGCATTCGACTGTTCAATAAAGAGGGTGTAATTAACTATTCTACCGATAGTGATGAAGCAGGACAAGCACTTGCTTTAACTGCAGAAGGATGTAACGCGTGTCATATAGGTGATGACGAGCCGCTGGACCAGATCCCATCTTCAGCACGTGGGCGTACCTTCGAGGATCAAAGGGGCGAGGCATTTCTGGGTGTCACTAAGCCCATCTACAATGATCCAGCCTGCTTTAACGCCGCATGTCATTTTCATCCACCGGATAAAGACCTTCTTGGGATTCTTGATGTGCAGATATCTCTGAAAAAGCGGATGCAGCAGGTGGATGCGTTCAGGAACTTTTTCATTGTGTTGGTGTGTGTACTACTTGTTCTTTTGTTTATGGCCCTGCTGGTGTTGACAAAGCGATTTATCATTGTCCCGGTTAGGCGGATTATTGCCCATCAACGCCGGATCGCTGAGGGTGACCTCAGTGGACACATTGAGGTGAAATCTCACGATGAGCTGGGCCTGCTCGCTTCTGGGGCAAACGAAATGACTGATAGTCTGCGGCAGTCGCACGAGGAGGTAAGGGCGTGGGCCAATACTCTTGAGGACAAGGTGAAGGAGAGAACGAGGCGTATTGAAGAGATGCAGGGGAATCTGGCCCGCTCTGAGAGGCTGGCTTCACTGGGAAAACTGGTTGCAGGTATCGCGCATGAAATAAACAATCCCCTCACCGGGATTCTCACATATTCATCTATGGCAGAGGAGCGTGACGATATTGACCCGCAGTTGCGCAAAGATCTGCAGACCATAACCCATGAGACTCAACGCTGTGCAGAAATTGTGCGTGGTTTGTTAGATTTTGGGCGTGAATCGATACCGACCAAGAGGTTTACTTCAGTTGACGGTTTAATAGATAAAACCCTGGCGTTGGTTGAGCATCAGACTATTTTTCAGGATATCCAGATAAACCGCAATTATGCGGAGGGGTTGCCGGATATTGAGGTTGATCCTAACCAGGTGGAACAGGTGTTTATGAATATGTTCCTCAATGCTGCGCACGCTATACCGGAAGGTGGTGAAATAGGCATTGATACCTGGCAGGATAGCGATAAGATCATGATTGCCATCTCAGATAGTGGTTCCGGTATATCCCCGGAAAATATGGCTAAAATATTTGATCCCTTTTTCTCCACTAAGGATCAGCAGGGCACGGGTCTGGGACTTTCAGTGTCCTACGGCATAATTAAAAACCACGGTGGCACCATCGGAGTGGAAAGTACCGAAGGTGTGGGCACCCGGTTTTTGATCAGTCTGCCCCTTGGTGACCTTTTGGGCTAAGATAACACTGAAACGGGGCAGTAAGCTGCTAAGCGTTACTGCCCCGTTTTACTTTGATCTGTATATAGATTTTTAATCGACAATCTTATTGTCGCGCGCTGAAACTCCCAGTTTTTTCATCATGGCTTGAAAATTTGGCCGCTGCATCCCCACATCCTCAGCTGCCCTGGTGATGTTCCAGTCATTCCGCTTCAGGGCCTCAAGTATAAAGCTGCGTTCTGCAGGTATTACCGCCTCTTCACGCAAACGGCGCTTGATCTCTTTCAGCTCTTCAGCCGTTTGAGGGGTATACTCTCCACGACTGATGTTTTCAGAAAGCTCATCATCAATCACGCCCAGATCTGCAGGCATTATCATGTCATCATCGCAGAGAACTACGGCGCGCTCAAGCATGTGTTCGAGCTCACGCACATTGCCTGGAAAGTCATTCTGTTCCAGCATTGACATCGCCGCCTGGCTTACCCCTTTGACCTCTTTGCCTATTTCGCTTGCAAACTTACGCAGAAAAAATCCCACCAATAGGGGAAGATCGCCTTTACGTTCTCGCAGAGGGGGGAGATCGATGGGTATGGTGTTGAGGCGGAAGTACAGATCCTCGCGGAACTCACCCTTGTCCGCAAGTTCACGTAGATTTTTATTGCTAGCGGATATGAGGCGAATGTCGATGGGGACTGGCTTCGTGCCCCCGATAGGGGTGACTTCACGCTCCTGAATTACCCGCAGTAACTTTGCCTGGGTAGTAAGGCTTATGTTGGATATTTCATCCAGAAACAGAGTGCCGCCGTCTGCAATTTTAAACAGACCTACTTTTGTACGCATTGCCCCGGTAAATGAGCCTTTTTCATGTCCGAAGAGCTCACTCTCCAGGAGGCTTTCCGCAAGTGCAGTGCAGTCAACCGCCACAAATGGTTTGTCTTTACGCAGGCTGTGGTCGTGAATGGAGCGCGCCACCAGTTCTTTACCGGTACCGCTTTCGCCGCTGATCAGCACTGTGCTGTCAGTGGGGGCAACTTGCTTTATGCGATTGAAGACCTTCTGCATGGCGGTACTGTTGCCAATGAAGCGATCAAAGCCGGTATTTTCGCTATTTTGTTCCCACCCTTCTGTCTCTGATATCTTGTTGTGGTCCAGAGCCTTTGCCACCAGTTCTTTTACCTGTTTCGGGGTAAAGGGTTTGGAGAGATAGTCAAACGCCCCCTGCTTGATCGCATCTACTGCCGTTTCTACGGTGGCGTAGCCGGTAATAATGATTATCGGAACTTTGGGCTGTAGAATCTTGATCGATTTGAGCACCTCGATTCCGTTCATGCCCGGCATTTTCAGATCGGTAATAACCAGGTTGAATGATTCTTCCTGGATCTTTTCCAGGGCCGCGTGCCCACTGCTTACGCATGTAGCTTTATGCCCATCGCCCTCTAGGATACGGCGCAGTGCTTCGCGGATAACAGCTTCATCGTCAACGACAAGAATGCGCGATTGTGACATTTAAGCAAGCCCTCTTGAATCTACTTGTTTTAGCTCGTGCTCGCAGGGAGAAAAATCACCTCAGAAACCGTGTGTTCTGGTGGATTATGACCTGGCGCACAAAATCGAAATGTATGGGAATTTTATACACTCTTAAACCTTTGCTGTACAGTGTATTATAGTTAAGGCGGTACCTAAGGTAGTTGTTCAGAAGCTATAGAGGGTAAGGGAGGGGTGTTGTCGTCTTCCCTGTATGAAGAGTCGGATTTTGTATGGCAAAAGTATACAGTTAGCGTTTATTTTACAGTGCGCGAAAAAATTAGTGATATAATAGACGTGTTGTTTCAGTAGTTTATCTTTTTATGTGTTTTTCTCTCTTCCACATTGACAAACCTATGGCTGGCCTAACAATATAAGGAGCACGGCAGTACGCATCTAACTGTTAACCAACTTGTACTGGAAATGAATTTAAATACATATGGGAGGTCGGTAAATGCCGACCATAATTTAATGAGTCTATTGGATTGTTTGGAATGAAGGAAGGAGTTGCGGTACGAAGATGAGACAGTTTATGTTATGTAGTGCTGTTGTGATGCTTCTTACGGCATGGAGTGGTACCGGCCTGTGGGCCATGGAAACCGCCGATTGCCTTGGATGTCACAACTATGCCGATGAAGTTGGGGAGATGAACCATGTGGACGAAGTCAAATTTATGGCTACGGCGCATGCTGACATGGGTTGTGAGACGTGTCATTCGGTGACTGAGGAGCATCCTTTTGATGCTGAAACAGGTGCCGTGGTTTCATCTTGTGAAGATTGTCATGTCTCTATACACGAGACCTATTCATCCAGCGTACATGGTGATAATGCCCGCTGCGTTGACTGTCATAATCCGCATCAGGCGTATGCGCCGGTAAATCTATCCGGTCGACAGATGAACGACTCGTGTGATATGTGCCATCCGGTCGCGCACATGGAAGAGGTTCATTCACGCTGGCTGCCTGAGGCCGGTATCCACCTTGATGCTGTACCCTGTGTAACCTGCCACAGCTCATCGGATGATTTCTCTATTACTTTGTATCTGCGCCACCGCGATCGGGCTTATACAGACTATGAATTGGCCAGCTATACGGCGTTACAGGAACAGACTGATTCTGAAAATATCGCTATCATCATTGATGAAGATGCCAATGGCGAGATTTCACTTGATGAACTCAATGCGTTCTACGCTAATAATGAATCACACGGGATGCGCCTGTGGCCCATGATGACTCCAGAAAATGTGGAGCATAACTTTACCACCTTTGATAACCGCTGGGATTGCACCTATTGCCATGCTGCTGGACCGGAAAGTATGCAGGATTCCTACGTCGCATTACCGCAGGAAGATGGTACCTACACTCGTCTGCCGCTGGCGCAAGGAGCAACACTCGATGCTCTGTTCGGAACGCCGGACTTTTACATGGTAGGTGCAACCAGAAGCCGGACTCTCGATATTATCGGATTTCTGATTGTCCTCGGTGGCTTCGCGATGCCTATCGGACATGGAACCCTGCGTTTTCTGACACGTAAAAATCGCAGAAAGGATCACTAAGGTTATGGCCATGCAAGAACGTATATATTTGACACCCACCCCGGTTCGGATCTGGCATTGGTTGAATGCCTTGGGGTTTGTTACTTTGATAGCTTCTGGGATACAGATCCGTTTTCCTGATTACATCAATATTTTCGGCACCTATCGCGCCGCAGTGAGTCTGCACCACACTGCTGGTATCGTGGTGGCGATTTCATTTTTGCTCTGGCTGTTCTACTACGGAGTAATTGCCAAAATGCTCATAAAGTTGTATGTGCCTACACCGGAAGACCTGAAGCAGGGGGCGGTGAAGCAGGCACTGTACTATTTCTTTTACTTCTTTACCGGCACCAGGGAGAATCCGCACCAGGAGTCCCCTACAAACAAATTTAACCCCATGCAAAAAGGGGCTTATGTGGTGATTATGATGATACTCGTGCCAATGGTGATAATAACAGGGCTTATTTTACTGAATATGGGTGCTCTACATAATGTCCTGGTAGCCGTAGGCGGGGTGCGCGTTGTCGCCGGAGTACATTTCCTGCTGGCGTGTGCGCTGACGGCGTTTATACCTACTCATTTTTATCTGGCCACTCTTGGGCATACCCCTTTTGCCCATTTCAAACCCATGTGGACCGGGTGGGAAGAGCATGATGAGCACTGATGTTATTTATGGTTAAATCGGGGCCGCGGAACGTTCTGTTTCGCTGCCCCCTCTTTGAGGGGAGTCATCCATGTCACAGCCTCTAGCAAAAAAGACACTCGTACCCGTAGCCATCCTAATGGCCGCATTTGTAACCCTGTGTTTTGTTATGCTCTACGGCTACATTCGCAGTCTGGTATATGATGCTGCGGAGGAACGCACGTCCTGCATGTCTAAAACCCTGGTGCGTTCCACCTCCTACGATATGCTTAAGGGTGACCATATGGCACTGCGTCATCTGGTTAATAATATGGGAGAAAACCCGAACATTGATCATTTGCGTATCTTTGACAAGAAGGGAACGGTCAAATTCGCATGTGACAGTGAAGAGATAGGGATGACACTCGATCTGGAGTCTGAAAGCTGTAACGTGTGTCATAATGAGGCTGTGATTCTCGAACCATCCAACGATGAACGTATACGCTATTTCGAAGACTCTTCCGGGCAGCAGGTGTTGGGTATGACCGTACCTATTCCTAATCAGGAAGGCTGCGTTACTGCGCAGTGTCACCCGGGAGAAGAAGATGTTGCCCTTCTGGGTACAGTGGACGTGGGGATGTCCATGGAAGGGCCTGAGAAGGCCCTGGGAAGAGTGCTGAAGGGTCTGCTTGGTGTATGGCTGCTTGTTGTGGTACTTGCGATAGGGTTGTTATCAGTGGTGATTCAGCGTAATGTATTGCTTCCGGTCAATCGACTGATTGAATATGCCAAGCAGGTTGACAATGGTATTGTTGATGATGAACGCCAGCCAGATGATTGCTATGAGTTCCGCTATCTTGCCAGTCTGATACGCCGGCTTGGAGTGCATTTGCGCGACGCAAAAAAGAAATAAAACACAAGTGCGGGCTGCTTCTTATGCCCGGGCTGAGATTTGATCTGATGCGCGAGGAATTGCCAGATGTCACAATCTTCACAGTTTGAAGACAATGCTGAATTGCGCCAGCCGGAACAGCGTCTGGCGCGCATTCAGGCGCATATTGAAGATCTGCGTCGCCTTGCTCATAGAGGACTGCTGGGCCTTGCGCTGTTTGCGCTTATAAGTCTGGTCGCGGTTTATTTCCAGGATAGTAACATCATGCTGTATCTGTCACCGCAAACCCGTGATTTGCTGGGCAAACCCCCATCTGCGACTATGATAAATATAGCGCTTGCAGTCTACAGTTTTTCGGCCCTTATTCTGGGAATTGGTCGCATGACCGATCAGGATGAACGCTACAGGGGGTGGAGTCATATAGGATATCTGACGGTGTTTTATATTTTCTACGCATTTGCTAACGCTCTGGCAGTAAACGTTGTCGCAGTTATTGTTTCCGGCTGTACCATTCTGGGTCTGGAGTACTACAGCACCTGGAGCAGTGCGCGCAGTGCTATTGAGCGGGAAAAAGAGATTATGAAACATCTTAGCCGTCAGATTGACCGCTAGGGAACTCTTTTTCGCGTCCAGCTACAGTTTAAGGTTGCAGTGGCGGCAGTGGCGCCCCCATGAGGTGCCTATGCCGCGCATATGAAACAACTCGTTGCATCGGGGGCATCGGCTGAAACTTACCAAAACTCCACCGGCCCCGGCGCCGATCAACCAGATGATTGCTATACCTATGGCTGTTGGTTGACCGTTACCAACGGTAAACGCCAACACGATAGCCGGGATGTAAGAGGCAAATACAAACCATAGAAACAAGCGTTTCTTGCGGATGGTGCTCAATTGGCTGGCATATTCTGATCGAGATTTGTCTTCCATATCTGTCTCCTGAGTTGAGTAGAGAGGCTCCTATTGCGCCCGCACACTGCAACATGGCAGATATTTTGGCGCGTCATGTTTTGAGATATGTTGTTTTTTAGATGTAG
This sequence comes from Desulfuromonadaceae bacterium, assembly GCA_046482505.1. Taxonomy (GTDB): domain Bacteria; phylum Desulfobacterota; class Desulfuromonadia; order Desulfuromonadales; family Desulfuromonadaceae; genus JAIVHC01. The sequence goes on from JAWOFA010000114.1 coordinate 20,785, forward strand.
CAGAACTGTTAGCGGAGTTCCAGTTCAATTTAGGTTTCACCCTGGAGCGAATCCGCTTGTGGTCGGAATATGGGTCAGGAAGTGATAGGGTAACTTTAATGGAGTTTATCGATGTTACGTAATAGTGTTGTCGCGCTTTTTCTTTTGTTGGCGCAAGTCTCTACGTGCTATGCAGGGTTTAATTTCAAGGCACAAGGTGCGGGTATCCTCGCATGGTCATTTGTAGGCTTTGTAGCGCTGTTTGTGGTATCGCAAATGATCCCGGCATGTATTAAATGTGTCGAATTGATTCGCGAGGCGCTCCGTGGAAACTTTGCCTGGAGAGTCCGCTGATCCCCTCTTTACTTGGGTAGAAGTCAATCTTATAACTGAAAACGATCTTAACCTGGGCCGGAGTTATCCGGCTTTTTACTGCAATCCCGCCGCTTTCCTGAAGTTGTCCACAACTTCTGCCACAGACTTTTAAACAATATATAGTGTGGTCTTGATGGAAAATCGCAATATATAGTGCTCTAGTGCTTTACATCTCCATTGTCTCTTGCTACATTCTCGGCGTTAGAGAATGTATAAATTCAAACACAGGAGGCAGGTAGTGTTGCAGCATATCCGCAAGCGAGATGGCCGATTGGTAGAGTTCGAAGTTGCCAAAATCAGTGCCGCGATCAAGAACGCTGTGCGTGCCGTAGGCGGGCACGATATGGCAAAAGCCGAGACTATAGCCAGCCAGGTGGTTGGAACCCTGAGTGTGATTTTCAAGGGAAACCAGGTTCCTACGGTGGAAAATGTTCAGGATCTGGTGGAGAAAGAGCTGATCGAGGCGGGACATGCGCGTACAGCGAAGGCATATATTCTCTACCGTCAGCAGCGCGAGCAGTTACGCGCTACCAAGTCATTCATGCAGGAATCCATTGAGGCCATTGATTCATATCTCACCCAGGAGGATTGGCGCGTCAAGGAAAATGCCAATATGGGGTATTCGCTGCAGGGTCTTAATAATCACATCGCCTCCAATATCACCAGCAACTACTGGCTGAACAAAATCTACCCCGAGTCCATAGCCGAAGCCCACAAAAAGGGGGACTATCATATCCATGATCTGGGTATGCTTTCGGTTTACTGCTGTGGTTGGGATCTTAAGGATCTGCTTCTGCAGGGGTTTACCGGAGCTTACGGTAAGGTGCAGAGTGCTCCGGCAAAACACTTCCGCACTGCGCTGGGGCAGATGGTCAATTTTTTCTACACCCTGCAGGGCGAAGCTGCTGGAGCCCAGGCCTTTGCAAGTGTGGATACTCTGCTGGCGCCGTTTATCCGCTTTGACTCCCTCACGTACGCCGAGGTTAAGCAGTCGATGCAGGAGTTTGTCTTCAATATGAATGTGCCGACCCGGGTCGGATTTCAAACTCCATTTACCAATATCACCCTTGATATGACCGTACCGCGCAATATGGCACACGAAGGGGTGATTGTCGGTGGCGTAGTCCAGGATGCAGCCTACGCGGAGTTCCAGGCGGAAATGGACATGTTCAACAAAGCGTTCTGTGAAGTGATGATGGATGGTGATTCTTCAGGACGCATTTTTACCTTTCCGATCCCCACCTACAATATTACCTCAGAGCTCGATTGGGAGAGTGATCGCCTTCAGGCGGTATGGGAGATGACTGCAAAATATGGGACTCCATACTTCAGCAACTTTATCAACTCCGACATGAACCCTGAAGACGCACGCTCCATGTGTTGCCGTCTGCGCCTGGATAACCGCGAACTGCGTCGCCGCGGCGGGGGACTGTTTGGCTCTAACCCTCTAACCGGCTCCACCGGCGTGGTAACCTTGAACCTGCCGCGTGCCGCGTATCTGGCTTCGGATAAGGATGCTTTTTTTGCCCGTATTGGTGAATTGATGGATCTGGCGGCAGATTCTCTGGAGATAAAGCGTAAGCAGTTGGAGCGCTTTACTGCGGACGGGCTCTATCCCTACAGTAAGTACTATCTCTCCGGTATCCATGCACGTCAGGGGCGTTACTGGGATAACCATTTTTCCACCATCGGCCTTATCGGAATGCATGAAGCCGCATGCAACCTAGTAGGATGTGGAATTGATTCTCCTGAAGGGCATGAATTTGCACAAGAAACCCTGAAGTATATGCGTACGCGTCTTGAAAATCTCCAGGATAAGACCGGGCACATGTACAATCTCGAAGCAACTCCAGCTGAAGGCACCAGCTTTCGCCTTGCGCAGCGCGATCGAGATGAATTCTCCGACATTCACACCTCGGGAACCGAACAGCCGTACTACACCAATTCTACTCAGCTGCCGGTCGG
>JAWOFA010000053.1:0-10155 GCA_046482505.1 Desulfuromonadaceae bacterium
TTCCCCGGCACGGGCGCAGTCGATACACAGCAGTGTAGCCGGATCAACGCTCAAGCGACCCTCAGCTATCTCCTCCTCACATTTGCTGCATATACCGTAATCGCCACTCTTTATCCGCTGAAGTGCCGTGCGGATACGTTGCACCTCCAGTTCAGAGCGTCGTGCAGAAGCATGCGCCATCGCCTGCTGCTGCATAGCATCCATGCGCGAAAGCCGCCCTACCCGGCTCTGGTCCAGTTCTACCGCTTTCCCCTGATCCTCACGCGCTTGTTTGCCTCCAGTCAGATAAGCAAGGCGCTCTTCAAGCATATGTTTAAATTCATCTATACTCAGATCATCACGTACCTGCATTTACATCTCCTGCGTTAAAGCATTATCTAAACAAATACCACCAGCGCCGGCAGCACCAGAAACAGAAAACACACCAGCGCCCAGCGTAACATCTGGCGTGTCCCAACCGCAGCTACCATCGCGAGTTTAAATGCCATATTGGCAGCAAACGCTATCAGGATACTGATCCCGGCCTTCCCTGCCTCCAGGGTTCCGGTCTGCACCAGATGTGCATTAGACAGAGTTATAGCATCTACATCGGTAAGACCGGAGAGAAAGGATACCGCGTATACTCCGCTGTCACCCCATATATCCTTGGCGGCCGAAACAGCAAGGAGCACCAGGGCATACAGAAACCCGAACAACAGAGCCTGTTTAAGTTCAGCAGGATTTTTCGTCTCCGGCAGGGGCGCCTGTTCATCCGCACTTTTTTTCCACACAAAGAAGATGGGGATAATGGCACATCCAAACATAGCGATGAAAGGCCATGCCAGAGTATGAAGCAGAGGGTAGTGGACCACCCCTACAAGTACGGTCATACGCACCAACACCACGGCCGATGCAAGGGAAACCACAATCGCGGCGGTGAGGGAAAAACTCGGGTGTTTGCGCGCGTGGCGACTGAAAGAGAGGGTGGTTGCTGTACTCGACACCAATCCTCCCAGAAGCCCCAGAACCGGGCCACTCCAGCGCCTGCCGATAAATTTAACCGTAACATACCCCGTCAGGTTAAGGGCACTTATCATCACCACCATAAGCCAGATGTTATACGGGTTAAGAGCCTCATAGGGTCCATAACCGCGATTAGGCAAAATGGGGAGAATGACAAACGCAATCAGAACAAACTGCAGAATTGCATGGATATCCGGAGCGGAGAGTCTGCGACTGAAGGCATGCATCAGGGGCTTAAAATACAGAATTGCAGTGGCCCCAAGGCTCAAAGCTACCGCTGCTTCGGTCATCCTCAGCGCCACCAGCACGCCAGTGCCGTAGGCAATTAATAATGCCGCAGCCGTAGTCAGACCTAACGCTTCATCCTCGCGCACGCGTTGCATCTGCATAATTGCAGTCTGCAGGGTTACAGCTCCGAGTCCGGCGGGTATCATCCAGGCAGTAGCATTAACATCGCCGATGTGACCGCACAGACACCCGAACAGGGTCACCAGCATAAAGGTACGCAAACCGGCAATTTTAGTCGGCTTTCGCTCCCGCTCCAAGCCCATTAACGCACCAAGGAGTGCCGAAAGCAGATATATCTCTATAATTTCAAATCCGTTGATATCCACAATAGATACACAATCCAGCTCGACAGACTTCAGGCATCGTCCTCGGCAGTAGTTACGGGCATAGCTTCCTCACATGCCCCATCCGGCTTACTTGGCTTTCTTTCAGCAATAAACGCTTCAAACGCTGCGCGATCCAGGGTTTCTTCCGCTACCAGCATCTCAGCTAATTCGTTAAGGATACTGCGGTTTTTGGCTATGATTGCCGCAGCACATTTTTCTGCCTGCGTCACCAGATTCCTCACCTCCTGATCAATCACCCATGCCGTTTTATCGCTGTAGTTCTTCTCTGTTGCAAGTTTACGCCCCAGAAACGGATGCTCCTCTCCACGCGGGTAGCTAAGAGCACCCAGGACATTGCTCATCCCCCACTGACACACCATCTTCTCAGCCAGATCCATAACCTGTTTAAGATCGTTCTGCGCTCCGGTGGAGTATTCACCAAAAATCTCCTTTTCCGCCATGCGTCCCCCGAGCATTACACACATCCGCCCCATCAGATAGCTGCGCTGATAGTAATATACATCGTCATCAGGAAGCTGCTGGGTAAGCCCCAGCGCCTGCCCGTGGGGAATAATGGTGATCTTGTGCACCGGATCAGAGCCGGGGATCAAACGCGCCACCAGCGCATGCCCCCCCTCGTGGACTGCAGTCAGGCGGCGTTCAAGTTCAGACAGGATCAACTTGCGCTCCATACCCATAAGCTGGCGATCCTTGGCGCGCTCAAAGTGGGTGTTGCTTACGCGTTCGCAATCCTGCCTCCCTGCTATTAACGCCGCTTCGTTGCACAAACTCGCCAGATCTGCACCTACCATTCCCGGAGTTCCCTTGGCGATGGCCTCAAAATCAATATCTTCTTCGGTGGGGATATCATGGGTATGTACGCGCAGAATCTCGGCACGATCGCGCCAGTCGGGACGCCCGATCACTACCTGGCGATCAAAGCGACCCGCCCGCAACAGCGCCGAATCCAACACATCTGGGCGATTGGTTGCAGCGAGCACAATAACCTCATCGTGGGGAGTAAAACCGTCCAACTCAGACAACAACTGATTAAGGGTCTGCTCCCGTTCATCGTTACCTCCCCCGAGTCCGGTTCCACGTGCACGCCCCACGGCATCCAGCTCATCTACAAAGATGATACTCGGAGCGCTCTTTTTCGCATTTTTAAACAGATCGCGTACGCGGCTGGCGCCCACACCGACAAACATCTCGATAAACTGGGATGCAGAGATACTGTAGAACGGGACATCCGCCTCTCCTGCTACGGCACGGGCCAGGTAGGTTTTACCTGTACCTGGAGGGCCTGCGAGTAACACCCCACGTGGTACTCTGCCGCCAAGGCGGGTGAATTTCTGTGGATCGCGCAGATAGTTGATGATGTCAGACAGCTCACTTTTCTCTTCCTTGAGTCCCGCCACATCAGCAAAGCTCACCCCGGTCTGCTCCTTAACGTAGCGCTCAGCACCGGACTGCCCCACTTTACCCATCATGCCGCCGCCCATGCCACCTTGTTGCCGTCGCATTCTGGCAATAAAATACCACCACACCCCGATAATAAGAACCCAGGGGAGCAGATTGATCAAAATCTTTGCCCACAGGGGAGAGTCTTCTACAATATTAGCTTCTATATCCACTCCCTGCTCTTCAAGCAGTGGAAGAAGTGCCGGATCCTCCACCGGGGGAAGCACCGTACGGAAGCGTACATAATCCCGTGACTCTGTCTTTGCCTGCTCTTCTCCTCCGGTCAATATTGACTTTGACGCAGAAGACTGCTCCAGAGATATTTTCTCCTTAAAACGTCCATTTAATCGTTTGTTTTCCAGGGTAACTTCAGCTACCTTGCCATCGCTTAGGATCTGCTTAAAACGGCTGTAGGATATAAGAGCCTGCGGCTCCTGCGGCGTGGTGGGGAAAAAATATGCAAACCCTGCGTTGAGTGCAATAATAGCTAGCATGAACAGTACAACTCTGTTCCAGCCTGATTTCATAAAATATATCTCCAGTCTTATATAGTGTCTTTTGGGGTTTAAACTTCAGCAATGACCATTTGTAAGCATATTATCCGCTTATGCCATACCAGCGAAACGATCGTAATTATAACAGAGCTTTACTGCAAGCCAAAGCGCATTGAATATCTATCCTCAGCCACAACCTTGTATAACTCATATGCCGTTCTTATACCCCGTTTGCACTTGCACCGCACCCCATAAGGGTTTATTTTTATACTCATCCAATGAAATCATTAATTTTTAAACACACATATTGAGGGCTCATGTCACAACCTGGTTCCCACAATTTTGACTCAAACCTGTCTTGCATAAACGATGAGATACTCAATGCAGATATTCCATCCAGACATTTCTGCTGGCAATATTTAGCGCGAGTCCTCATCTACACTCTGGGGTTCACTACAATGCTGTCCCTCCCGACCCATGCGCAGGAACTCTCGCTCAGGGCTGCATTGGACCGTGCTTCTATCCAGGCTACAGAGCTCCAACGTCTGCAAAAGCAACAACAACTTGCACGCGCAACCCACTCCCGTTCCGCTCAGGCATACCTTCCCCGCATCAGCGCTGAATCAACCTGGATGCGTGCAGATGCGGATGCGCTTGCGCATATTCCGAGCCTCAACCTGCGTGCTACTCCCCCAATAACCACCCATGATTACGGCCCCGTTGAAGGGGTCATAAGTGGGATAAATATCGTCCAGCCCCTGATTCACGTAGAGGGATGGATGGGCCACAACCAGGCAGGCTCCGCAGCCAGAGCAAGCGCGGCCGCGACCGAGTGGGGCACGCAGATGCTGAAGCTGAAAACTGCCCAGACCTATTTTGGCGTGCATACCCAGGGGGCGGTTTTACATGCTGCGCAGCAGGCTTCACGCGCCGCACGTCAGGCACTTGAAAGTGCCACGGCCAATTACTCCCAAGGGATGGTGAGCAAGCTGGATGTCAGCAGAGCCAGAGCTGAAGCTCAAAATGCCCAGGCACGCGTTTTTGCAGCAGAATCCGAACTTAATAAAGCGAAAAACCATCTCGCATCCCTGCTCGGGATAGACCCGGCGGAGCCATTCAGGGTTACTACTCCATTACCTGACCCCATTCCACCCGCTGAATACCCCCTCCCCCGACAGCAACGTGCTGACATAACCGCAAGCAAACTGATGTTGAAATCGAGATCAGCCGGTGTGGACAAAGCAAAGGCGCGCATACTTCCTAAGGTAAATATCCTGGCACGCCAGCAGTGGGTGAATGGTGATTCAACCCTCGAAGACTATGGTGACGCTTGGCTCGTGGGGGTCAATCTAGAGTGGAAACTGTTTGAAGGGATGGATCGCAGGGGCGAAATAGCTGAGGCCAAAGCACATGCAGATCTGGCGCAGGTAGAGAATACGGAGAAAAAACGCACAGCGGCAATAGAACAGAGCAACAGCTGGAACGACTGGGTTGCCTCATGGAAGGGGTGGGAGGCATCGCGCACTGCCGTTGAAGCTGCTGAGACCGCCGCCAACCTGGCTAAGCGCCGTTACGCTGAAGGGTTGGGTAATCTTACCGATGTGCTTCTCACCCGTGCAGAATTATTTCAAACCCAGGTCAAGATGTGTCGGTATCAGTATCAAACTCTGCTCGCGGGGATGAGCTACTATCTGCACCACGGTTATAACCCTGTGCAGGGGCTTCCGCCTCAGCTGAGGTGATCGCGCAACTTAACTGCGGCAAGAGGCGCACGCGCTGAATATGCAACCACTATATACACACAACTTATGGATAGATTTATATGCGTATCCCCCTCTACAGACCTCAATCAGACAGCATAACTCAACGCATAAGTTCACCTGAAGACAGGGGTAAAAAGGTACACATAGCATTGTGCGCTTTTGCACTCATCCTTTGCAGTCTTGGAATGTGCGCTTGCCAAAAAGGCGAATCAACAGATTCTCCCCCTGCTGCCACTTCAGGCACCACCGGGGAGGAAATACCCGAAGTTGAAACTGCGGAAGTTAAGTTATGGCGCCCGGATATACAGCAGCGCTTCAGCGGAGTGGTGCGCCCTCACAAACGCGCACTGCTGAGTACCCGCATGAGCGGTACACTGACCCACATGCATGTCGCCGCCGGAGATGAAGTTGAAGCTGGTGAGTTACTCGCACAGGTGGATTCACGCGATATTGTTGCTGCTCTGGATGCAGCGCAGGCTCAAAAGAAGGCAGCGCAAAATGCGCATGCCAAAGCACAACTCGATGTACAACGTCTCGAACGTCTCTATACCGAAGACCTGATTGCGCGCAACCGCCTCGAACTTGCACGGGTGGAACGCGACAGCAGAAAAGCCGCACTTGAGCAGGCACGTACTCAGGTACGTCTGCAACAGACCAACCTCGAATACGCACGAGTCAGCGCTCCGTTCGCTGGCGTTGTGAGTGAAGTGCCGGTAGATCAGGGGTCATTTGTGGGCCCCGGTACTACCCTGGTGGTGCTTGAAGATCGATCCGCATTCCGCATTGATGCACCAATATCAGCGCAGGCAGCCAACTCCCTCAGACAGGGCACTCCCCGCTTTCTGATCAAGACTCAATCCATGCACCAAAGCCGTATTGCTAAATATCAGGATATAATCCCCTCCATGGAGAAAGGAGGAGTGGGGCAGATTCTCCGCCTCCAGGTTGAAGCAGATGATGATATCCGCCCCGGTGAGGTGGTAGAAGTTATCCTTAAGTCTCCGCAAGCCCACAAGCCCTCTGGCGACACCACCTCAAACTCTCCAACTACGGCAATCCCCCGTTCTGCGTTAATACGCCAGGGGCAGCTCACCAGCGTGATGATCGTAGAAGCTGACCAAAAAGAATCGACGCACTACAAAGCACACAAACGCTGGATCGTCACTGCTTCCTCCAACACGCAGACCCATCCTGCCGATACATCTGAACCAAAGGTAAAAGTAATCCAGGGATTGAACCCTGCAGAGCTAGTGGTAATCAACCCTTCGGCTACACTTTCTGACGGCAAATCGGTCAGGCTTGCGACGGAGCCCAACTGATGGAGCGTTTAGGTCTTGCAGGACGGATTGCGCGCAGAAGCATAGATTCACCTCTGGTACCTTTGTTTATCATTGCATGCTTCATTCTCGGCGCCTACAGCCTTCTGGTCATTCCGCGCGAGGATCGCCCCGACATTGATCTACCTACGGCAACTGTGGTTATCCCGTGGCCCGGAGCCGGGACAGAACAGATTGACAATCAGCTCGCGCGCCGCAGTACAACCTGGGTACGCCAGTTAGAGAGTGTCACCGAGGTGCGCAGTAGCAGTACGCATGATGCCTCCCTCCTTCAGATAGAATTTTCTGCAGGCACCGATAAAGCTGTGGCCTTCGCGCGTCTGGAGGAATTATTCGCCACCCACTCACCTATGCTTCCACAAGGGGCAGGACCCGTCCAGATTGAAACCTACGGTGATGATCACCTGACGATGTTTACTGCAAGTTTTAGGAGCAAAACCCGCTCTGCGACTGAACTCGAACTGCTTGCTACTGAAATGGCGACAGAACTCGAACAGATCGAAGGGGTCCGTAGCATCAGCGTACATGGAGGCAACAAACGCGCAATTGAGATCCTCCCTGATCCTCAGGCTATGGCAGCGCACAACCTCACCTTAAGTGAGGTTGCCGACGTAATCGGCATAGCTACCCGCCAGTTTCCGGTGGGACGGCTGGAAGCCGATCCGGTAACCCTCGTCCGTGCCGGCTCTCATATAGGGGATATCGAAACCCTGTCACGCATACCAGTAGGCAAAGGAGACGGTGGCCCCATATACCTTGAAGATGTTGCCAATATCCGCGACGGGAGTGCCAAAAACAATCAAGCCTCTCTGTACTGGCAGCGTGGCCAGGATGAAGCATGGCCTGCCGTAACCCTGGCAGCAACAACGATTGGAGGGGAAAACGTCAGTGCGGTTACACGTTCACTGGAAAAACACATAAAGCAACACGCTGAATCGCTGCTTCCGGCAGATGTGGAATTTTCAACCACATACGATGCCGGAGCTGATGCCACCGCGCGCGTATACCGGGTTCTAAATCAACTCCTCACCGGTACTCTTGTGGTTGTTGGAATAATCTGGTTGGGTCTCGGATGGCGCGCAGGGCTGATCATTTCCATGATGATGCCTGCATCGCTTGCGGTGGTTCCGTGGTTGTATCATCAGATAGATTTCAGTATTAACCCCATCTCCATCGCAGCCATGATCCTGGCAATCGGGATTCTATCGGACGATGCGGTGGTGATGTTGGAAAATATCGCGCGCCGCTTTCGCGCTGAGGGCAAAAAAAGCCGCGACATAACCATCAATGCCATTAACGAGGTAGGCAATCCAACCATACTTGCAGATATCCTTGTGGTCGTAACCCTCCTCCCTACCGCATATATAACCGGCGAAATGGGGCAGTATGTGCGCTCTATCCCGATTGGAGCCTCAACTGCGGTCCTGTTTTCTCTTTTAGTAGCCCTCCTTATTACACCCTATTTCGGCTTCCGTCTCCTCAATAGCCCGGCGGCGGGGAGTAATAATGAAGCGAACGCTCAGCAGAATCAGAACCTCGCTGCCCAGGAGTCTGACTCAAAAAACAAACGTTCAGCCAGCTTGTGCACCACCTTTTACTGCACGCTCATGCGTCCACTCCTGTGGCAGAACAGCATTCTTCGCTGGCTCATGTATCTGATTCTGCTCGTACTACTGGGGGCGAGCTTTCTCCTGCCCGCAAAACGGATGATTGAAATCGGCCTCACCCCCATGCTTGATCGTGAAACCTTTGCTATCAACATCGAACTCCCCGCGGGAAAAACCCTCCAGGATACCCTGGAAGCGATAAGCACCCTGCAACGTAAACTGGAGCCATATCCGGAGATTAAATCCCTCACTACCTATGTGGGCAGTAACCCTCCGGTAATATTCCCGCCCACCGAAACACCTGTACCGATTACAGATACCGGACCCCACAGAGCGACCATCCAGGTGCAGATGATGCCCGAGGATAAACGACAACGCCTCAGCTATGAGGTGGGTCAGGAGATAAGTAACCACTTGGGCGCCTGGCTTGAACCTTACGGCGCAAAAGGTCACATCGGTAAGATACCTTCCGGACCCACGAGTAACCGGGATATAACTGCAGAGATATATGGCGCAGATGCGGATGCACGCCAGGAAACGGCGACACAGCTACAGGAATGGCTCAAACGTAGATCCGGGGTAGTGGGTACAGAGCAGATACCTCGCACCCCATTACCGGAGCTGAGCCTGCGCCTTAATCCTCAACAAGCAGCAATGCACGGCGTGAGACCGGACACCCTGATCCGCACTCTGGACCTTGCTATTAACGGAGAACAGATAGGATCCTGGCCCTACTCAGATGCACGCAGCCCGACCCCCGTGGTCTTACGTCTGGATAAAGAGCACCGTCAGGACAAATCCAGCTTGACCGCTTTATATGTCGCAAGCAATACCGGTACGGCGGTACCTCTCTCCGATCTGGTAGAGTTAAAGAGTTCAGCCGGACTCCCATCACTAGAGCGCCGCGACCTGCGTCCAGTACTCACAGTTGCCGCAGATCTGGATCGTGGAACAGCCCTTCCTTTAAGCGTCCAACTCGAAAGCCTCGCGCAATGCAATACCATCGACACCGGGGAGCAGGAAATCCCGGTATACTGGCTTGGGATCCCTGAGGAGAGGGAAATATCCAGCAAAGATGGAACCATTATATACTGGTCGGGTGAATGGGAGATGACGCGTGATGTATACCGTGATCTGGGGGTTGCAAGTGTGGTTGCGATGATGCTGATATACATCCTCATCGCGGGCTGGTTCAGTTCATACACCCTGCCGGCATTAATAATGCTTCCGATCCCCCTGATATTTATCGGAGTACTGCCGGCACACTGGATTATGGGGGTGAATATCGCCGGCACCGGAATTCTTGGGGTAATCGCCCTTGCCGGCATCGTCACCCGCAACGCTATCCTTCTCGTTGACTTCATCATACAGCGGGAAAAAGAGGGGATGGAGATCGGTGAAGCAGTGCTCCAGGCCGGGATTGAGCGCACCCGCCCTATACTCCTCACCGCAGCCACAGTGATGTTCGGCAGCGGGGTGCTGATCTTCGAGCCATCCCTCGAACCCCTGGGCTTAAGCCTCGCCAGCGGTGTCCTGATCTCTACTCCGATAACTCTGGTGCTGATTCCGGTGCTGTACTTTCATGTGTATCGGAAGCGTTGGGGGAGTAATGACAGATAAACTTGATACATAGTCCCCATACTCAAAGAGCCAAACCAGCTAAGTCACTGATTTGGCTCTTTTTTAAATGGTACCCGGGACGGGAATCGAACCCGTACAGGATATTATCCCGAGGGATTTTAAGTCCCTTGCGTCTACCAGTTCCGCCACCCGGGCATTGCAGTGGGTATTTGTAATGTAAAACAGTAATGGGTGTCAAACAAAAAGGCTGCTTTCCTAGGATTTAGCCTTAGTTGCACTATTCAATTCATTGAGGC
>JAWOFA010000080.1:0-5651 GCA_046482505.1 Desulfuromonadaceae bacterium
AATATCGCCTCCGGACGCTGGAACGCGCGTAAAAAAGAGCGCATCCGCATGAGTCGCGTAAGCGGTACTACCCTGCTGGCCCAGAGTCTGGCGGAGAAGGAACACAAACCCCAGTTGTTTATCAGCGGATCTGCTGTCGGATTTTACGGCGACAGAGGAGATGATGAACTAACGGAACAGAGTAAAGCCGGCAACGGTTTTCTCTCCCAGGTATGTCAGGAATGGGAAGAAGCGAGCGCTCCCGCAGCTGCTGCCGGAATACGCACGGTGAATACCCGTCTGGGGATGGTGCTGAGCGCCAAGGGGGGTGCGCTGCAAAAGATGCTCCCCCCATTCAAACTTGGGCTGGGAGGACCATTAGGCAGCGGTCGCCAATTTATGAGCTGGATTGACATTGATGATCTGTGCCGGGCAATCGGGCATATCATCCAGGAACAATCGCTGCACGGCCCGGTTAACATGGCGTCCCCCGAACCGGTGCGCAATAAGGAATTCTCCACTACCCTGGGGCGTGTAATCGGGCGTCCCGCAATATTGCCTGCACCATCCCTGGCCTTGCGTCTATTGATGGGGGAGATGGCGGATGCGCTGCTCCTTTCAAGCACGCGAGCTGTTCCACAGAAACTTCTGGATAGCGGTTTTATCTTCTCCCGCCCAGAGCTGTATGAAGCGTTGCAGCATAACACCTGATCATTGAGGTTTGCATCCGCTAGTAGATATGGAGGGAAAAATCGGCTAGTTAAAGCAGTTGAAAATCTTTTGCCCCTGAATTAGGATACGCTGGTTTACGTTTAGGACATGGAATTATCTTAAAAACCGAGCCAACACATCTACAAAAGGGTCTTACACCATGAAGACAAAAGCGGAAGAGTACTACAAAGACTGGTCTCAACGCACTGAGATCGCCGAGGCTATGGTCCCAATCATTGGTGATCTGTATCGCAACCGCGGAGTAATCACCACTATCTACGGACGCAAACTCAACAACCGTAAGCCCATCGGCATCTTGCGTGCGCACCGCTTCGCACGCCAGATTATCGAGAGTGAAATCTCCGTACGGGACAGCTTCCCGGTACTCCAGGCACTGAGCAAGCTGGATCTTGCGCCATGCAAGATTGACCTGGGAAAGTTAACTACCGCTTTCATGCAGGAACCTGAGGGAGCTGATGCAGCCGCCTTCGTCAAAACACACCTCGACTCCATAAATACCGGCTCTGCCCCGGTACTGAGCCAGCCGCGTGATGTTGTTCTCTACGGTTTCGGGCGCATCGGGCGCCTCCTCGCACGTATTCTCATCGAACAGACCGGCGGCGGCGACAAACTGCGCCTGCGCGCTGCAGTAGTACGCAAAGGGAGTGAGGATGACCTGATCAAACGCGCCAGCCTGTTGCGGCGCGACTCTGTGCACGGGCGCTTCAATGGGGTGATCCAGATCGACAAGGAGGAAAACGCCATCATCGCCAACGGCAATATGATCAAGATTATCTATTCCGATGCACCGGAAGATATCGACTATACTGCATACGGAATTGAAGATGCCATCGTAATTGACAACACCGGCAAGTGGCGCGATCGGGAAGGTCTCGGACGCCATCTAAAGGCCAAAGGGGTATCCAAAGTGATCCTTACCGCCCCCGGCAAAGGGGATATCCCCAATATTGTGTACGGCATCAACAATCAACTGATCCAGGAGCAGGAAAACATCTACTCAGCCGCCAGTTGCACCACCAACGCCATTGTGCCTGTTCTGAAGGCGGTATCTGATCGTTTCGGGATTGTGAACGGACATGTGGAGACCTGCCACTCCTACACCAATGACCAGAACCTGATCGACAACTACCACGACAAGCCGCGGCGCGGACGCAGCGCCCCTCTGAATATGGTGCTCACCGAAACCGGAGCGGCAAAGGCGGTGGCAAAAGCGCTACCCGAGCTAACAGGAAAGTTGACCGGCAACGCCATCCGCGTTCCCACCCCCAATGTCTCCATGGCGATTCTGAATCTGAGCCTGAAGGAGAAAACCACGGTGGAGCAGATGAATGAACATCTGCGCGATACCTCACTGGACTCGGAGTTGCAGGACCAGCTCGACTACACCAACTCACCGGAGGTTGTATCAAGCGACTTTGTTGGCTCTACCTACGCCGGGGTATTTGATTCCCTCGCCACCATTGTAGAAGATGACCGTTGCGTGCTGTACGTATGGTATGACAATGAGTACGGCTACAGTTGTCAGGTTGTAGGCCTGGTGGAAGAACTCGCAGGATTGAAACTTCCTACTCTGCCCTGAAGATTTTCCGGCAAAATGAATTGATCATAAAGTGCGGTATCCGAAAGCAGGTACCGCACTTTATTGTCTCTACTGAATTCCGGCGCGCATCAATGCGAGGAAATCAGTGAAATGCTCGGCATTTAAAGCGCCATCCACCGTATCCTGATCGCGGAAACGGCGGGTAATTTCTGCCGCGATATCCAGCTGCGCACTGGGGTCGTCTTCCGGGGTGAGGATAAGAAATATCAGATTGGCCGGTTTCCCGTCCGGGGCATCAAAGTCAATTCCGCGTGAGGATATTCCCACCACTACCCACACCTCTTTCAAGCCGGCAATGCGTGCATGCGGCAGGGCGACACCATTGCCAATGCCAGTGCTCATAACCTCTTCACGCGCCCTTACTGCCAATTCCAGCGTAGCAGCATCAAGGTCACCGACCTCTCCCACAGCCTTGGTCATCTCATGAATAACCTGGCGACGCGTATAGGCCTGCAAGCTGCGTATAAAGAGTTTGGAGGACAATACATCGCGCAGTTTCCACTTTTTTTCTTTGTGCAATACCAAACGCATAGATGGTCCGCTGATCATAGATGTTACCATCGCCATTACAATCAGGGCGACAAACAGACGTTCATCTATAATCCCCGCATTTAGGGCAATCATCCCCACAATAATTCCCATAGCGCCGACGGACACCATGGCAAACCCAACCGCAAGAGATTCGCGCTTCGACATCCCGCCCCAGCGCGCGCCCAGAGTTCCGCCGATGAGTTTACACACACAGGCCATAAGTAGCACTGTCAGCACCAGCACCACATCAAAGTGAGCGAGAAAATCCACCTTAAGTCCAATGCTGGCAAAGAACACCGGAGCAAATATAAAAGAGACAAAATCGCCGATGATTACACGACTGCGCTCGCGCAGATGGGACGAATCACCAATAGCAACACCCACAATAAAAGCCCCCAGGATAGCATGGATGCCGATCCACTCGGTAAATGCCGCCCCCAGCAGACCGAGGATCAACGCAAAGCTCAACTCTCCTGCAGGCCAGCGGGTGTATGCCTGCACAAAAGGCAGAATCTTATGGATCAGATAGCGTCCTGCCGTAAGCATGCCGGCGATGAAAATCAATGTGAGCGCAATGGTCAGGACAATTTCCAGACCTGCACCACCCGTGCCGCTGAGAAATCCCAGAATAACTGCGAACACCACCCAACCGATGACATCATTCAGAATAGCGGCACTTATTACCACCATTCCCAGATCACTGCGATACAGCCCCATATCTATAAGGGTTTTAGCAATAATCGGCAGGGCTGAGATTGAAATCGCAATGGCAAAGAACAGGGCAAAAACCAGCGGGTCTGAATCGGGTTGACGCCCCAGAGCTTCGGGAACAACAAATGCGGCCAGAGTAGCTACCGCAAAAGGGATGGCAATGCTGCTCAGACCTATTTTCCCCCCGGTCTTCCCCTGTTTCCAAGCTGTAGAGAGATCCACTTCCATCCCGGCTACCAGCAGAAATAACCCGATAGCCAGAGTGGCAATGCTTTCGAGAGCGATAGCATTGACCCCATGCAAGGGAAATAGTGTTTCGCTCAGGGCTGGAGCCATTCTCCCGAGAATTGTAGGCCCGAGAATAACCCCGGCAAGCAGTTCCCCCAACACCGAAGGCTGACGCAGGCGCTGTGCTACTTCCCCCAAAAGACGTGCTACACCCAGCAGCACTGCGAGGGAAAAAAACATCACGGTTACATTATGCGAGGTAAGCGCTTCCATATATGTCTATCTCCTGCAATGTTGGAATGTCTGATTAAAGGGATAATTGTTGTAAGTGCAGAAAATACAAAAATATCCCGATTTACCCCAAACGCAACAAAATATCTGCCCAGGTATTCAATGCCACAACCGCCAAAAGCCCTAGAAACAAATGGCGGATACGGCGGGGGGAAATGTGACGACACAGAAGTGACCCAAGATGCACCATGGGCACGGAGCCCAGAAGGACCGGAATGGCATAAGCCCATACCACTTGACCGCTCGCAATTTTGCCTACTGCCCCCAACACTGCACCAATGAACACAACCCCAAGGCTTGACCCCACCGCCATTTTGAGGGGGAACTTAAGCACCGTCACCAATAGCGGCACCAGAATAAAGCCACCTCCGGCACCAAGGAGGCCGGAAACCAGCCCCACACTGCTGCCAACGGCAATACATCCACCCTGATGCGGGGAAAATTCATCCACCCCCGGCGGAGCATTGCCACGCCGTTCAGGAGGAAGGAGCGCGAAGGGAAGCAACACCAGAATGCCAAAGGTGATCAGAAGTACATCCGCATGCACGTATTTGGATATCACCGCCCCCAGAAAAGCGAACCCCGCAAGGGGGATTCCGATAGCAATTACCCCGGCAGGGTGGAGGTTGCCACTGCGCCGATGGATAAAAGCTCCCAGTGCCGAGGTTGCAAACACCTGGAGCATTGTGATGCCGCTCACTGTGTGAATATCCAATGTGCCCACTCCAAAGAGAGGGGGAACCGTGAGCAGGAGGGGAATCAGGATCACAGCACCGCCTACGCCGAGAAGCCCGGATACAAAACCTCCTACACAGCTGATACACAACAGCACTATTGCCACGCAATACTCCCGGTCTTCAAATCGTATATTGAATTATACCACAGCTTTTTCTCTGATCCGGGCAACAAAAAAGGGAAGGCCAAATGACCTCCCCTTTTTTGTTGCAAAACAACAGATGCAACTTCTAGTAACTCTGCATCTGGCGCATCTTTTTACGCAGACGGCGCTGGGCCTCTTTCTCTTTGCGCTTGCGCTTTACGCTCGGCTTCTCGTAAAACTTGCGCCGTTTCATCTCGCGGAAAAGACCCTCCTGCTGCAGCTTACGCTTCAGGACGCGGATCGCTTTTTCCACGTTATTGTCCATTACCTGTATTTCCAATGCTCTTCACCTCGCTTCCGTCATACTATACTGCTTTGTTCCACTGTGTGGATGCGCCAGACTATATGATTGACCTGAAATTGTCAATAGAGCCGAGATCAAAAAAATCTACGTTGAGTTCTCAGTGTCGTTTCACCGCTTCGGAAATATTGTAAAATCATGCCTGAATGTGTAGGGTTGCGCAGTTGTACGATCAGGGCAGTCTATACACTGTAATACCTTCCATTTACAGGACAAAGATCTGAACATTCACTTCAAACGAGGTCCCATGCTTACAGATATCAGCTCCAGAAACGATCTGGTGCGCATCATACCCTTTGGAGGCTGTGGAGAGATCGGGATGAACCTACTTGCCATGGAGCACCAGGATAGCATCCTCCTGATTGACTGTGGCCTGATGTTTTCCGGCACGGAATCCT
>JAWOFA010000081.1:0-18580 GCA_046482505.1 Desulfuromonadaceae bacterium
CATTGACCTTGTCCAGGTCAATGCCCTCGGTTATGCGGGCATCCTGCATAAGGGCGAGCACCTCTTCCGCCTTAACCAGATCCTTGCCCGATCCCTTGGGCGCAATACTGGCGAAGCACTCCATTTCATCGCTGGAGAGTGCCAGTTGCAGAGTCCAGTTCTCCCGCTCTTCGATGGTTACTATCTCGGCATCAATGGGAGAAAAAGGGGAATCCGGCGTGCCCGTTTCTTCCTGCTCTGCAGAAGTATGTTCCGTTTCTGTTGCCATAGAATTTTTTCCGCCAGGGGGTCCGGCTCAAAATCAAGTTACACCTCTGAAGAACTTATCGGCACCCGGATCACATAAATTTACCCCATCAGCAGATTGGTGCGAAAGGTCATTCAAGGGCGATCTATAAATTCTTAAACTCTGTTGGAATTGGCTAAATATGCTAAAAACTCCTCAGGCGGTAACGGCTTACTGTACAGATATCCCTGCCCTGCAATACACTCCGCATGGAGGAGGAATTCGCATTGGGTCTGGTTTTCCACCCCTTCGGCTATTACCTGAAGCCCAAGCTCATGCGCAAGACTGATAATTGCGCGCGGTATTGTCTCACCTCCCTGCTCCATTGATGTATCGATATTGTTCACAAAGGAGCGGTCGATCTTGAGCTTATCAATGGGAAAGCGATGCAGATGTCCCAGTGATGAATACCCGGTACCAAAGTCGTCAATAGCCAGGGAGACCCCCCCATTACTCAGATCGCGCATCTGCGCTATTGCCAGAGCCGTATCCAACATCAACGAGGTCTCGGTAATCTCTACTTCGAGAGTGCGGGGGGCAAGATTGTGGCGCATCAGGGTATCGAGGATATCCTGTGCCAGATGTTTATTCTGCAGTTGATAGGGCGAGACATTAACTGCAACCTGCAGCTCAGGATAGCCTTCACTCTGCCATTTCCCAATCTGCCGGCATGCTTCATCCACCACCCAGGCGCCGATTTCATGGATCAACCCAATCTCCTCTGCAAGGCTGATAAACTCGAATGGAGAGATAAGCCCCTGCTCGGGATGCTGCCAGCGCACGAGGGCTTCGCATCCGATCACTTCTCCGCTACGCATATCCACCTGGGGCTGATAGTGGAGGATCAGCTCACTGCGTTCTACCGCTCGGCGGAGCGCCCCTTCCAGGCTCAGACGTTGCTCAGCGCGCTGATGCATATCCGGAGTGAAGAACTGATAGCAGTTGCGCCCGCGTTCCTTGGCGCGATACATGGCGGTATCCGCATAGCGAATCAGCTGATTAACATCGGTGCTGTCATCGGGGGCAATACTGATACCAATGCTCACGGTGGCACTGATTTCAAAACCTTCAATACTTACCGGTTCACCGATGCTTTCCACAACCTTATCCACAAGGGAGATAATATCCGCCATGCTTTTAACATTTTCAACCTGGAGCAGGAACTCATCAGCCCCAAAGCGTGCCGCCCTGGCGTTGTCTCCAAGTACTTTTTCTATACGCTGCGCAAACAGCACCAGCACCTGGTCACCCACCACGTGTCCGAGGGTATCATTGACATGCTTAAACTGGTCAAGATCGATAAACAGTAGCGCAGCCTGCGTATTGTTGCGCCGGGCGCGCTGGATCGCCCCCTGGAGGCGTTCGGTCGCCAGAGAGCGATTCGGCAATCCGGTGAGATCATCATAGAACGCCTGATGGCGCAGGCGATCTTCCGCCTCTTTGCGCTCACTTATATCGCGTATGATTGCCTGCATCATCCGCTGCCCGTGTGCATCAATCCACCCGGCACTGATCTCTACCGGAAACTCCTCTGCATCGGCACGCTGGTTGACACATTCGAACGTTACCCCCTCACCGCCTTCTAATTGAAGGAGAATTGATGACCATTCTGACGGTTCTACATCCCACAACTCGCGGATATTCATGGCACGCAGGGCATCCAGGGTATACCCATAAGCATCCAGAGCACGGTCATTGGCATCAATAATGGTCCCGCTGTGATCACACAAAAGGATAATGTCGTTGGCGTAGCGGCTGAGATTATCCAGACGTTGCAGCAGAGCATCGTTCTCGCGCTCACGCTGGAGGATCTGGTTACGGTAGCGATACGCATGCTGTCGCCACCACATCAGGGTGAGCAGACCGGTAAAAGCGATTACGCTTGCTCCCGCACCTCCGGCGTAGAGCGCTGTATGCTTTAAAGGCGCCATAATTTCACGCCTGTCTATCTTGGTGACCAGAATCCATGGCGTCTGCGGTATAGAGGCGATGCGTCCCAGCACCCACGCCTGCCGGTAATCCTGAGCGGTTACAAACCCCTTCCGACCCGCCTGGATCAATGTTCCCACCGCAACCTCCTTTTGCGGGGGTAGAACTTCTCGCAGTGTGTACTCAGAGCGGAACCTTGGAGGGGTAAGCCTAATGATCTTATCGTTATGCCGGCGTACCAGAATTGCTTCCGCACTCTCGCTCGGCAGAGGCCAGGTATGTAACAGCGGTACCAGAAAAGCTTCAGGGTCTATAATCATGACCAGTAACGCACGTTTTTCCGTGCCATTATGTTGCAACTGAAGCGGCAGGAGAAGGTTCATGTGGAGGTGCTTGTACTCCGGATTATCCCGAGCAGCGGCAGGGAGATAGATGGACGAAAAAACCCCCTCGTTGAGATCCAGGCTTAAGTCAATATCTTTCTGGCACAGGTCGGTACACTTAAAAGGGGCAAACCCTTGTTCCGGGGTGTCTCCCGAGTTAACTAACTGATTCCCGGTTGAATCAATAACGTAGAGGGCATGATATTCGTAGTTGCGCTGCAAGGCGCCAAGGGTTGCGCGCAGCTGTTTAGCAGCAGAGGCCTCTTGTTCGCGGGCGAGTAAGGCTGAGGTGGCTTTACGAAAGCGGGGATCGGCGGCGATTATGTGTGCCAGGGTGAGGTGTTGACTGCGCCAGTATGAAATCTGGCGTGTGTAGAGATCGTGGGCAACCTGGAGATTTGCCTGCGCAGCTTTAACAGCCCCACGCTTCTGGTGCTGATAAAATGCGATCCCCATCAGCAGCACCATCGTACAAACGAGTGCAAAGGCCGTTAACGCCAGGCGTTTACTACTTCGCAAACTGATGTCAGTATCTCGCATCTACAAACCCCGTTTGGACGATTACTGCCCCTGACCGCTGCATCAGGTATCAGCAGCCACGATGAGTAAAAGGGGGACTTTTTTTACTCATGAACTTTAAGAGTAACATTAACGAGATGTTGCGTCTATAGCCGGTTACGTTGCCAGCGCAGAAAAAGACCTTCGGCACATTCACTACTGATAAGGAGGAAAATCGCCAGAGCAATCCCGGAGATGGTCGGTGCGAACAGAGGAAGCAACAACCAGCATAGCAGCAGATAGGTAAATTTCAAGATTGTCGCCTGCCCCAGCACCAGAGTCTGGCCACTGCCGGTGAAGTGGGCGCGCAGCAGATTGGTTGCGCCGTAGAACAGCGGGAAGACAGCACACCACGCCAACGGAGTGACGATATACATGCGCAGATCATCCGCAATACCCAATACCTGCTTGAGGATAAGGTTATTGAGCGGGAATGCCAACAGGAGCACCAGAAAAGCCATTACCGCACTGGTGCGGTAGAAAAACCGTACCACCATCTTATAGTCTGCTGCACTCTCCACCATAGCAAGATACACCTGCTGCAGATTACGCAACGGCCCGGCGAGCATGAACATGATAGCACGAATCACTCCAAATGCGGCAAGGGCAAGATTGGCATCGGGCAGGCGGCTGATGATGGCGTTGATTACCACCGGAATAGTCTGTTGCAGCCCCGAGGAAAACGCCACCGGCAGAGCAAAACGCAGCACCTTGAGCGGGGTCTGCTTATCATCTAACTCTGCATCTCCGACCTTCGCGGGCACTGAACCACGATTACGATACGCCATCGCCCCCATTACCATGCTTTCGAGGGCCACACATGACACCAGGGCAAAGGCGCCGAGTTGCGCACCGTCAAACCAGCGCCGCCCCAGCACGATAAACCCCAGAAGTGTTGCAACCCTGATTCCGGTAGCGATGGTGACCAGATGGGTGCGGCGCGAACGGATCACCAGCCCCTGAAAAAATCCGCGAAAGCCGGTAAAAAACGGCAACAGGGCCATAAAGGCAATGGCCTGGCGTGCTTCGCGCGCGACATCAGCATCTACTCCGAGAACTCTGCGGAGCATAAAATCTCCAAACGGAGTATAGGCTATGAGGTTCAGCATCAGCGAAACAAAGAGCGCAATGAGTACGACAAAGATTATCATACTTCGAAACGAGCGCGGCCCGCGCACTACCGCAATGGTGATGGTGTGATTCTGATACGAAGGTGACGCAAACAACAGATGTACCACCATCGCCACGGAGAAGGATGCCAGAGCCAGAACATAGTCATCCAGGCGTGCCAGGGCACTGTTAATGATAGAGTGGGACACACTCATGAGCTGAACATTGAGCAGCAGAGGGAGGAAAAAGAAACTGATCTGCTTCATGCTCAGCTGTGGCGATGGGCTCTCGAGATTATTCATCGTGGCCCTGAAAGGTCAGAGAAGCTCGCGGCTGCATAGAGGGTGAAAATCATGCACCCCCTCCGAATAGTTGTGCCAGATAGGCCCAGAGTCCGGCCTCATCAATTTTGAAATACAGCACAATCGCAACGGCGAGCGGGGCTAGATAACGGATAAGCCAGTGCCATACCGGATACACCCATGCCCCGCCGGAGACAAGCTCCTCCTTCTCCTCGCTCCCGCGCCAGAACCAGCCTACATAGATGGCGATCAAAAGTCCGGCAATGGGGAGAAGATAGTTGGAGGCGATCAGGTCTGCGGAATCGAAGAAGCTGCGCTCACCGATAAATGTGATCCCCTCCATGACGTTGTAGGAGAGTGCGGTGGGGATCCCGACACTGAACGCCAGGGCACCGATGGTGAGGGTTGCTTTCCTGCGGCTCCAGCCGCGTTCGTCGATAAAATACGCAATCTGTGCTTCGAGCAGGGAGATGTTACTCGTAAGAGCGGCAAAAGAGAGGAGCAGAAAAAACATGATGGAGAGCACATGCCCGCCCCCGACCTGTGAGAACACCACCGGAATGGTCTGGAAAATCAGCCCCGGCCCCGCTGCAGCTTCGAGACCGACGGAAAAGACGATGGGAAATATCGCGAGACCGGCCATAAGGGCAATGGCGGTATCGAGAAGAGCAACCCGGCTGCTCGCCGCAAACAGGTTCTCATCTTTACTCAGGTATGATCCATAGGTGATCATGGCCGCCATCCCCAGCGACAGGGTAAAGAAAGCGTGTCCTAAGGCTTCAAGGACAGAGCCGGGGGTGAGGTTGGCAAAATCGGGGCGGAACATGAATTCGAGCCCCTCGCGCGCCCCGGAGCTGAGCATCCCGTTTACAAAGAGTAATGCCAGGAGAACCAGCAGAATCGGCATGAGGATTTTGCTCCAGCGCTCAATCCCCTTCTGCACTCCGCCCACTACAACGCCCAGACACAGCAGCATGAATATCAGATGCCAGAAGGACTGGCGCCCCCCATCGGCGAGAAGAGCGCTGAACATACCTTCAATAGCAGAGGCCGACTTACCGCTGAAGCTCCCCATAATGGCACGGAACACATAGTCGAGGGTCCAGCCCGCAACTACCGAGTAATAGGAGCTGATGATAAACGCCGCCGCTACACTTATCCATCCGGGGGTTTGCCACCAGCGTCGCCGGGGTTCCAGGGCGACAAATGCCCCCACTGCATCCTTGCGCGTATGCCGCCCTATCATCAGTTCCGCCATCATAATCGGCAGGCCTACAAAGGCAATACACAGCAGATACACGAGCACGAAGGCGCCGCCGCCGTTTTCCCCCGCAATGTAGGGAAACTTCCAGATGTTGCCGAGGCCAACGGCGCTCCCGGCGGCAGCAAGAATAAATCCGATGCGGGAAGCCCACAGGGCGCGGGGCCTCAGAGATGTATTGCTATCCGCCATGATCCACCTCGCGGGCGCCGAAGATGGCTGTCCCCACCCGAATCAGGGTGGCGCCCTCCTCAATGGCCACTTCAAAGTCATGGCTCATCCCCATGGAGAGGGTCTGCATCGAAACGCCGGGGATTTCAAGGTCCTCAAGCTTCTGAGCCAGCTCACGCAATTGCCGGAACCATGAGCGTGTTTCTTCGGGATTTTCCGCTATTGGAGGAAGGGTCATCAACCCTTTAACTCGCACGTGGGGCAATTCAGCTACGCGCTCGAGCAACGCCTGCACGTCATCGGGTGCGACCCCGGCCTTGCTTTCCTCACCTGCAAGATTTACCTGAATAAGTACATCAATGCTGGCATCGAGCTTACGCCACTGTTTGTTGATCTCGCGCGCGAGGCTGAAGCGATCGAGGGCGTGGATCATCTCCACCCTGCCGCGCAGATATTTGACCTTATTCGACTGTAAAGCACCCACAAAATGCCAGCGTACATCCTCCGCTACTTCAGACTCTTTATCGCAGAACTCCTGCACATAGCTTTCGCCAAACAACTGCTGTCCGGCCCGCGCAGCCGCATCAACCATGGAGGCGGGTTTTTTCTTGGATACCGCAATCAACTCAACGCTTTGAGGATCGCGTCCGCTGCGCGCGCAAGCCTCATCCATGCGGGCATGTATCTGTGTCAGGCGCTGTGCCATAGAGTTTTCCATATTCGCCTCCACTTGGTTACAGGGGGTAGAAATGTTTGGGTATTTCATGATTGTGGGGGCAGGTCCCTGTGCCTACCCGTTCCATCGGTGGCGATGCTGCTGTGGAGTAACAGGGCACCCACGGGGAGGTGCCCCTACGAGGATATACACCGGCGGTGTGTACATGCCACCCATCGCGTCATTTACCGATAAGGGCGAAAAATTTTTCGCCCCTACCGATACATCGTTCCACCGGTGGATGAGGTGCACCACACATGCGTATGCAGAATCATACCCGAATTACCCATCACCGAACATGCGGTGCGCCCCCAACTCTTCCAGGTCAGCCAGGATTTCACTCAACGGAAGACCTACCACATTGGTATAACTTCCGCAAATCCCCGTAACCATAAAGGCTCCGAGCCCCTGGATCGCGTAGGCGCCGGCTTTATCGGCCGGTTCACCTGAAGCAATGTACCCTTCAATCTCCTCCTGTGTCAACGCACGCACCCGCACTTCGGTGCGCACCACGCGCCGTGTCCATTCAGAATGAAGTTGATCATAAATAGCATATGCGGAGATCACCTCGTGGGTGGTGCCCGAAAGTAGGCGTAACATGTGCGCGGCATGGGCATCATTCTCCGGTTTTCCCATAATGGCCCCTTCGCACACCACTGCGGTATCGCTGCCGATAAACCAGCGCCCTGCTGACGGGTTGCGCTGTGCCACGGCCAGGGCTTTATCACCGCTGACGCGTAACACAAAATCCTTCGGGGCTTCCCCCTCGCCCACGTCCTCGGCTACATCGGCGGGGATGGTTACAAAAATAACCCCCATGCGCTCCAGCATTTCTCGCCGGCGCGGCGAGGCGGAGGCGAGGACAATACCGTTCTCTCTAGTGGTTATTTCCATCATTGCGCTCCTTTATCTGTTCACGCTCCCGGCGCAGCATCTCCGTATCCTGCAGCGGGATCCCCACCGATTCGAGCCACTCTCCCCATGCCTGCAGGGCTCGCTCTGCCCGTGCGAGACGGCGCAGGGCACGTTTCATCTTTTTCCCCTCCAGAGGCGGGAAGAGGCCGTAATTGACATTACTGGGCTGAAAGTGCTCAGGATCGCTGTGCTGCAGATGCCCGAGCATGGCACCACAGGCTGTGGTTTCCGGCGGCAGGGGGATACTTTCAGCGCGCAGGTATGCCACCGCCTCCAATCCAGCGATAAAACCGCACGCTGCCGATTCAACATACCCCTCCACCCCGGTTATCTGCCCCGCAAAGAATATGCGCTCCTCCCCTTTTAGCTGCAGGGTCGGGGTGAGACAGCGCGGCGCATTGATAAAGGTATTTCGATGCACACTCCCCAGGCGGCTGAACTCGGCGTGTTCAAGCCCAGGAATGGTACGGAAGATTCGCTTCTGCTCCGGATAGGTGAGCTTGGTCTGAAATCCCACCATATTGTAGTGGGTTCCCTGGCGGTTATCCTGGCGCAGTTGCACCACGGCATACGGCTCTCTGCCGGTGCGCGGATCGGGGAGTCCCACCGGCTTCATGGGGCCGAACGCGAGGGTGCGCTCACCCCGGCGCGCCATCTCCTCAATGGGCATACACCCTTCAAAGTGGAGCATGGTTTCAAAGTTGTGCGCTTCCACCTTCTCTGCCTTCAAGAGTGCTGCTACAAAGGCCTCATACTCCTCGCGGTTCAGAGGGCAGTTGATATAGTCGGCCTCCCCTTTGTCGTAACGCGAGGCGCGCCATGCTATGGAAAAGTCAATAGAGTCGACACTTACAATCGGCGCAATGGCATCGTAGAAGTACAGATCCTCTGCCGTAGTGCGGCGGGCAATCTCAGCCGCCAGGCTATCGGCTGTGAGGGGGCCGCTCGCCACCACAACCACCCCATCCTCGGGGATGGTGCTGGCCTCGGTACGCACAAGTTCGATGTTGGGATGCGCCTCGATGGTGCGGGTGATATATGCACTGAAGGCGGTACGATCCACTGCGAGTGCGCCGCCAGCGGGAACCGCGGTCGCATCTGCGGCCTGCATGAACAAAGTGCCGGCACGGCGCAGCTCCTCCTTCATGCAACCCACCGCATTGTTCATCCCCGCGCCGCGCAGGCTGTTGGAACACACCAGCTCCGCGAGATCTTCAAGCTCATGCGCCGGGGAAAAGCTCTGCGGTTTCATCTCCAGCAGCTTTACCTGTACTCCACGCTTTGCCGCCTGCCACGCGGCCTCGCATCCGGCGAGTCCGGCACCGATGATGGTGAGCTGTGGGTTGGTGTTTGTGGTTTGTGTTTGTTGCTGTGGTGTCATTTTGTTTTGAATCCTGTTTTTTATTATTTTAGGGGCGCACCGATGTGTGCGCCCTTATGCGTGTTGCTGCGAACCAGAATCAAGGGCGCATGCAATGCGCCCCTACACCAGGATCTGGAATTAATTGGTGAAAATCCCCCCGCAAGCTAAAAAGACCGCACCGGTAGCAGCGCAGTCTTTTTGGATTATTCAATATATGAGCGTGCCTGATTCAGCTTTTGTCGCTCTTTGTGGTGGTTTTACTGCTGCTGCTCTTTTTGGGCGCGGATTTGCTTTTAGATGCCGTGGCCGTTGTTTTTTTTGCCGGGCTTTTCTTTGCTGTAGCTTTTTTGGCCGGGGCTTTTTTCGCCGGGGTCTTTTTGGTGCTGGTGGTTGCCTTCTTTTCCGGCTCTACCAAAACCTCTTTAAAATCACATTCCTTCTGCGCGCACTTGCGCACCGTGCCCTCGCGTTTGGTGGTTTTCTCCACCGTGAGAGGGAAACCGCACGTGGGGCAGGGCTGCTCCAAAGGTTTATCCCACAGGGCATATTTGCATTTTGGGTAGCGATTACAGGAGTAGAAGATCTTACCGTAGCGGCTTTTCTTCTCCATCAACTCCCCGTCATCGCAGTCAGGGCATTTGATCCCCAGGGGTTTGGGCTTCACCAGCGGCTGGATGTTTTTGCAGTCCGGATACGCACTGCACGCGAGGAATTTGCCGTAACGCCCCATCTTGATAACCATGGGAGCATCGCACTTGTCACACTTTTCATCCGTGACCTCAGGCTCCTCCTTGTTACTTCCATCCAGAGGCTCAGTGTGGCGACAGTCGGGGAAACCGCTGCAGGCGAGGAATTTCCCCGCGCGCCCCAGCTTCACCACCAGTTTTTTGCCACATTCGGGACATTCCTTGTCGGTCTCTTCGGTGGTGACATCGGACTTGCTGATCTCGGCGTCTTTCTCCTCCAGCAGCTTTGTAAACGGGTCCCAGAACGATTTGAGCAGGGGCTTCCACTGTTCTTCGCCGCGCGACACCGCATCCAGATCCTCTTCAAACTTCGCGGTAAAGTCATAATCCACATATTTGGTGAAGTGATTGGAGAGGAGATCGCTTACCACCAGCCCTACATCCTCGGCGTAAAAGGCGCGCTTCTCCAGACGTACATAACGCCGGGTCACCAGGGTATTCATGATGGAAGCATAGGTGGAAGGGCGCCCGATGCCATAGGCTTCGAGGTTCTTTACCAGGCTCGCCTCGGTATAACGCGGTGGCGGCTGGGTGAAGTGCTGATTGGGGAGGAGCTCCTGACACTGCACCGTGTCGTTTTCCTGCAGAGGGGGCAGCATCCCCTCCGGCTCCTCGTTGGACTCGGTGTCGGTGCCCTCAATATACAGTTTCATAAAGCCGGGAAAACGCAGAACCTGTCCGGTAGCACGGAAGGTGTAAACGTGTCCATCCCCCTGCTCCGCCAAAGTGGAGATATCTACGGTGGTGGCGTCCATACGTGCCATAGCCATCTGGGATGCGAGGGTACGTATCCACACCAGACGGTAGAGCTTGTACTGATCCGAGGTGAGGCTCCCTTTGATTGTGTCCGGATGGTTCGTCAACGAGGTGGGGCGCACGGCCTCGTGCGCCTCCTGCGCATTCTTGGCTTTGTTTTTAAAGAAGCGCGGTTTAGCCAGGGCGTAATCCTCGCCGAACATGGAGACAATCTGTTCGCGCGCTTCGGTGAGGGCAATATTGGAGAGCGCTACGGAGTCGGTACGCATATAGGTGATAAGGCCCACGGGCCCGGAGCCGATATCGATCCCTTCGTAGAGCTTCTGCGCCACACTCATGGTCTTGCGCGCGGAGAATCCGAGCTTCCGGCTCGCCTCCTGCTGCAGGGTACTGGTGGTAAACGGAGGTGCGGGGGAGCGCTTCTTCTCCTTGCACTGCACCGAAGCAACCTTCAGCTCACGTTCGGCAATAGCATCTACATAGGTTTTAGCCTGTTCTGCGTTGTTGATGTCAAACTTCTTGAGTTTTTTGTCATCCACTGCATGCAGGTGCGCCTTGAAGCTCTTTTCCTGCGGGCTGAGCATCGAAGCGTCAATGCTCCAGTACTCTTTGGGCTTGAACTCGCCGATCTCCTTCTCGCGCTCACAGATCAGGCGCAGGGCTACCGACTGTACACGTCCGGCGGAGAGTCCATAGCGGATCTTCTTCCACAGGAATGGAGACAGGGTAAAACCGAAGAGGTAATCGAGGATAGAGCGAGCCTGCTGCGCATTAACCAGGTTGGTGGAAATCTTGTGCGGCTTGGCTACCGCTTCCTGGATCGCGGGTTTGGTGATCTCGTGGAAGGTCACCCGCTTCACCACCGGTTTTTCACTCGTTTCGGGGATATTCAAGGCCTGGAGCAGATGCCAGGCGATCGCTTCCCCTTCGCGGTCGAGGTCTGTGGCAAGGATCAGCTCTTCACACTTCGCTGCCTCGCGCTTGAGGGCCTCGACATGTTTCTCACTCTCAGGCAAAACCTGATATTTGGGCACAAAACCGGCGTCTACATCCACGGAGCCCTGTTTGCTGGGCAGGGCGCGCACATGGCCGTAGGAGGCCATAACCTTGTAATCCTTGCCGAGAAACTTCTCTATGGTTTTCGATTTTGCCGGGGATTCCACTATAACGAGTGAACGAGCCATGAAGTGTTCCTTGCGTAAAAACTATGGTTCAAAAACAAAAAAGGCTGCGTTGAGTAGCAGCCGGGCAATCATATCAGTGGTAAAGTTTATGCCAGCTCTCTGTGGCAATGCAGTCGATCTGGCGTTTTCCATGCTGGTTTTCCCCCACCATGGCCAACGTTACCATGTGCTTTATTTCGCGCAGGCTGAGGCGGTCGCGCTCCTGATAGCACGCACGCAGGATCACCTCTTCGGCCAATTCGGAGCTGATAAGCCCCTGCTGTAACAGGCGCAGCATATAGCCGCGCGCACGCCGTGACAGGACCAACTCCTCCTGCGGCGCAAAGAGGCGCAACGGCATGGTAACCGGCTCTGCCCCCAGGCTCTCATCCGGCTCCAGGGTTACATCCTCGATCCACCCGAAAGCGGCTTCTATTTCATCCTGGTGAAATCCGGCAGAGAGGAGACTTTCTACAATCTGCTCCTCGCTGGAAAAATCATCTTCACTCAAAAAACTGGTGGCTATGATCCCGACGATGCGCAAAATGCGTTCGCTTACAACAGTCATAAATCCCTGTATTTTCATGTATCAGGCCCGGATATAGCGGGCTCCGGGCAGGGCGTTTACCAGCCCCTGCAGCTCCAGGTGCAGAACGATAGACGAAACATCCATGGGTGTCAAGCCACTTTCCCCGGCGATTTCATCTACATGCAGGGGGTCGGAACCCAGCAGAATAAAGACCTTTTTCTCTTCCGGGCTAAGGTTCTCCATTGCCTGTGCGGATGAATCTTTACCGCTGGTTGATTCAGGACTGGCGGCCTGCACCCCTTGTTCGGGTACGCCGGATACACTGAAAAGAGTTTGCTTAGCTGCAGAGGCAGGCGCCAGGCGGCGGTATTCGTCCACTACGTCCTGGGCACCGGTGACCATAATCGCCCCATCTTTGAGTAACTGCAGGGTTCCGCTGCTTGCCTGGCTGTATACGGAGCCCGGTACGGCGAACACATCGCGCCCCTGTTCCAGAGCGAATTCCGCCGTAATCAGCGAGCCGCTACGCGCCGCCGCTTCGACAACCACAACTCCGGCGCTCAAGGCACTGATAATACGGTTGCGTCCGGGAAAATGGTGAGCCAGGGGTTCACAGCCGGGAGGATATTCGGAGATAAGGGCGCCACATACGCCAACCGCCTGGTACAGGTGGGCATTGGAGCGCGGATAAACTACATCGATACCGCCACCCAGCACCCCCATGGTGCTCATGGCTCCGGGCTGATCCCCGCCTGCGGCGCTGATTGCCCCTTCGTGTGCAGCACCGTCAATGCCACTGGCCATGCCGCTTACTACACAGAACCCGGCATTCACCAGATCGCACGCGAGCTCCTTTGCCATACGCTTCCCGTCGCGCGTAGCGCGGCGCGAGCCCACTATGGCAACACACGGACGGGTACTCAACTCACCCCTTACATACAGCAGAGCCGGAGGATCACTGATCTGACGCAGCTGCCCGGGATACTCGGCACAATCCATGGTCAGAATTCTGACCTGGTGCTTGCGGATATATTCCGTGGCTCGTGCTACCAGTGCGTCATCTGCAGCAGGAACCTCCTCTATGCGCGCGGCACTGATTCCGGCACTGCGTGCCCACTGTGCCGGCGTATGTTCCAGCACCGCAGTGGGACACGGATATGTGTGCAAGAGCTTGAGTAATGTGGCGCGCCCCAGCCCATGGGTAAGGTTAAGGCGTAACAGCGCCAGTTGATCTGCATCCACAGCCATGCCTCCACTTCATATCTGTTGAATAAATTTACAAGTAACTCTTCAACTCAATAGTTATCTTGTTCTGCAGAGCTTAATGCTGCAGACATAAAAAAAGGGCCGTTGCCGACCCTTCCTTTATTGCAGAATCCGTTCTATTCCACTTCGGTATACACAAAATCGCCCCGCACGATGGGCTCGGCTGCCTTAAGCACCAGAGCTGCGGCCGTGGAGGGATCTGTCTTGACTACGAGCGCCCGTCCCAGCAGGGTATCAGGAAGTTCCACATCCTCCTTCTGCAGGCCGAGTTCGCTCGCTGTTCTCGGACGCACAATGGTAAGCATATTGCCGGTGTGCAAACCGGCTTCAGTGCCCATGTCGACATAGAGGACATCTCCCTGCGCAAGGGATAACTGACGCTGCTGCCCTGCAATGACGGTTCCATTGAGGGTTTCATCCGCCCTGCGCAATACGATCTCCCCTTCCGGCTCTACTCGGGGCAATAAAATAGTGCCACGCTCAATCTCCTGAACCGCTGAGGTGATCACTCCGGAGTATACCTGGGTATGCGCGTCGCTGAGTTCCAGACTCCCTACCCATGTGGTTTTATGCCCGAGCTTTGCTCCGCTGTGGGGGTGGGTAACCAAATCGCCAATTTTGTACAGATCATACTGCGCCCCCAGCTGTGCCATCTCATCATCCATCTGGATAAATACTGTATCATTCTTGGTCATCATGATGCGGTCATCCACAGTGTCCACGATCATGCCACTGCTTTCCAGCTCTGCATCACTGATAAAACTGCGCAGATCTGCATGGGTCGAGATAGTGATCTCCTCCTCCGGCTCAGGCATCACAACCAGGTCTTGCTCTTCCGGGGGAGCCTCTCCCTCGGGATAGTTGGCCAGCAGTTCAATGCGCCCATCGTAAATGGCGACTTTCTGTCCCGGGTATATGAGGTGGGGGTTACGTATAAAGGGGTTGTTGGCCCACAGGTTCGGCCAGTACCACGGATCGGTGATAAACCGCTCTGAAATACCCCACAGGGTATCCCCCTTTTTAATTGTATAGATATATGGTTCCTGTTCTGTTTCAGAGCTTTGCGCTACTGCACCGCCGGGAAACACTATCATCCCCATCACAACTATAAAGAGGATGGCATAGGTGGATCTTTGAACCGCTTTAGTTAAACGCATAGTGACTATCTCCTTCAGTTTAGACGCCCGGAGTTAAGTGCAGCTTTCGCCTGTTCCGCTGCTTCAGTATCTGGATAATTATTTTGCACCTCTTCAAGCAGTTTACGTGCTGCCCCGGTATCTCCTTGACGAGCTCGAATAAGCCCTTGTTTCAACTTGGCAAAGGGTACTTTAGAGCTTTGGGGATCAAATTCCGCCACCGCTGCAAAAGCCTCCTCTGCCTCGGGATACAGCCCCTGAGCCAGGCATGCCTCCCCCTGCCAGAAAAGGGCATTGGCTACATAGTCATTATCGGGAAAGGAGGTGACAAATTCCTCAAACAGTTCCTGAGCGCGCGCATGCTTACCCGTTGTATAAGCGGCAAACGCGCTCCGGTATATCTCCGTTGGTGTACGCTTAGTTTCATCCCCATCTTCCTCAGATATTCTGCCATCGGTATTTTCTGCGGCGGGCTGACGCATAACCACATCATCACCGGTGCTGCGGTATGCTGCAGTATCAGTCTTACGCACCTCTGATACCTCCGCCAGCACAGCATCGAGACGTTCTCTCACTGCAGCATTCTGCTCGTCCTGTTCGCGCTGGGCTTTACTCAACGTGGCCAGCTGCTGTTCAATCGCGGTTATGCGTAACTGCTGCGCTTCAACCTGCCGCTCCAGAGGGGCGGAGGGCGAGTGCTGCTGTGCACCTCTGGTCCCGGGCGCGCACCCTGAGATCAACATTGCCGCAAGTGCCATACATATAGTGCCTGTCCTGAATATCATTACTTCATTATCCTCCATCCCCATACATTTATAATACGGTATTTCCCCGCCTGAAACATTGTAATGCTTCGAGCGATTGAAATTTAACTTTAATAATAGCAGTTATGCAGCAAAATATACACTTGAGGTGGAGAAAATTTGTGGACAGCTCAGTAGAAACTAATGCCGCGCATTAACAGCAAAATATATTACATATACTTCCTGTGAAACTCTTAAATCTATTCAGCTCTATTGTCAAGCACTTGCATTATTCGATAAAATCAGGTTCCGGAACAATTGCATTTCAACTCCATTTCAACGTAGAGTTGAATGGATCTTCTGTTAACATTCTGCTTTCACCCCTGCCACTCATACTGAGAATTCAAACTATGCCCACAACACCCGAACTGCTGGCACCGGCCGGCGATATTGACAAACTCAAAGTAGCCCTCGAGTACGGTGCTGATGCCGTATACCTGGGCGGGGATAATTTCGGTCTGCGCGCCCAGGCAGGAAACTTCGACCTGGGAAGTTTGCGCAAAGCTGTAGAAGAGACTCACAAACGGGGTAAAAAACTCTATCTCACCCTGAATGCCTATATCTTTGAGACACAGATACCCGCATTGGAAGCATACCTCGAAGCATTACGCCCTCTGAAGATTGATGCTTATATCGTTTCCGATGTCGGGGTGCTCAGCCGCATCAGGGATCTCGATCCGCAGCGTGAAATCCACCTTTCAACCCAGGCAAATACCCTGAACGCGCCAGCATGCAACTTCTGGCACAAATACGGGATCGAACGCGTGAACCTCGGGCGCGAACTACCCCTCCATGATATCGCAGCTATTCGCCAAGGGACGGATATGGGACTGGAGGTATTTGTTCACGGCGCCATGTGTGTTGCCTATTCGGGGCGTTGCCTCCTCTCAACCGCTCTCACCGGACGCAGCGCCAACAGCGGTGCCTGCGCGCAGCCGTGCCGCTGGAACTACGCTCTTGTGGAGGAAACCCGCAAGGAGCAGGCGTTTGGCATAGAGGAGGATCACCAGGGCACTTATATCATGAACAGCCGCGATCTATGCCTGTTGGAGTACATCCCCGATCTTATTGGCGCCGGGGTTAACAGCCTGAAGATTGAAGGGCGCATGAAAACCCTGTACTATGTCGCCGCAGTAACACGGGTATACCGCGCCGCTATTGATGCTTATATGGCTGATCCGGAGAGATATCACTGCGACCCGCTGTGGCGTGAAGAATTGGACAAAGTGAGCCACCGCCCCTACACCACCGACTTTCTTCCGCCCGATGATGCCACCATCCACCATGAAGATTCACGCTATCGACGCAGCCACGATTTTCTCGGCATAGTGCGCGAACAGCTCAGTGCTACAGAATTTATAATCGAAGGACGCAATCGCTTTGAGTGTGGCGACAGCATAGAAGTGATAGGACCCGGGATGCGCCAGAGCGAAGTGGTAATCCACAGTGCCCGCAATCTTAAAGATGAACCCTGCGCGGTTATCCAGCCCAACGCCAGGGTACGGCTGGAACTACCCCCGGATACACGCCCCGGTGACATGCTGCGGCGTGAGAAACCTGCAGATCAACGCTGGAGCATTACCCCGGCGATCCGTCCCAAGGAGGCACAATGATTTTTCCACACGCATACGAAGATGCGCTGTTTCTTCCATTTAATCACGCCTGTGTAGCAGAACATTTCCTTCTTGAAACTCCGGACGTCGATCCCGGCGGTGAGGGGGTATGGGTGGTCTTGCACAAAAACGATATCTATATGGACATAAGTGGCGCAGAGGCTTGCCTGCCCCGTGATCCGGGCGATGTTTCCCCGCTGACCCAGACCTTCTATTGTGGAATATGGGACAACATGCCGTGCCGGGTGTGCGTCATCCCTGCGGATAAAAATCCCCCTGAGCATCTTAGAGGGTACAGCCTGCGCCACGATGAACCTGACCTCGACCTGACATTTGTCTCCATAGGGGCGCTTGCAAAACACCTGCATCACTGGATGGGTAACAGTCGTTTCTGCAGCAGTTGTGGCTCTCCCATGCGCCCCATTTCCGTAACCTGGGGAATGGAATGCTGCGGCTGCGGGTGGCACCATTTTCCGCATATCCACCCCTGTGCTATCGTCCTGGTGCGCCGCGAAGACAAAATACTCCTGACGCGCAAACCAAACTGGGCGCCGGGGCGCTACAGCAACGCCGCCGGCTTTATGGAACCGGGGGAATGTCTGGAGGAAACCGCATACCGCGAGGTGCTGGAAGAAACCGGGATTGAGATATGCAATATCCGTTACTGCGGCAGTCAGGCGTGGCCATTCCCGTCCCAGTTGATGGCGGGCTTCATGGCAGACTACGCCGGCGGCTCCATCCGCGTGGAGCAGGATGAACTCGAAGATGCGGCCTGGTTCGGAGCTGACGAACTGCCGACATTGCCCTCACGCCGCAGCATCTCGCGCTTTCTCATTGATTTGTGGCTTAAGGAACAGATGGTTGACGTGTAGGAGTGAATTTCTCCTCTAATCTACAGGAGTAAGCTGAGCTACACTTACATAAACCTCATCTGCAGCTATTATCAAATCGGCAACCAAGCGCTCACTTACATCCAGTAACCCTTCATACTCACCCCGGTTACGCAGATTGTGACAATGTGCAAGTACCCTCCATGTTGCAGGCTCGGTGTTGAGGGTGTGCTGCAAGCATTGGAATACTATATATCGATTCTCGGAGCGGTACCCGTGCCATCTTAAAGCAGCCAAAGACAGAGCATGCGCCGCATTATAGGCCAGATCAAACCTGCTTTCCAGCGACAACTCCGTGTTTTTTGCATCCTGCAGACGAATTCTGCCTGATTTCACCAGGCCATCGAACTCCCTCTGATCACCTGACTCCTTTTTAATCTGCCGGGTATTTACCAGATTTTCAAATTGTTGGTATGTCATCTTCGCACCCTATAAGAAACACCTTCGGTTGCTGCACTACCGAAGTTATAAAGTTATTCGCGTTGCTGAGCTTGTCTTTGAACTCTCGCATAGAATACACAACCGGATTTATGGTTCTACCGATTTTCTGTTCCATTTCAGGGATAGCGGCCAAGAGATCGGCATAGGTCAACGTGTCAGAAACAAACATAACATCAACATCACTGCCAACTGTAGCAGTGTTTTCGGCAATTGAACCGTAGACAAAAGCAACCTTTACCTGATT
>JAWOFA010000136.1:0-17066 GCA_046482505.1 Desulfuromonadaceae bacterium
AAGTT
The DNA here is from genome assembly GCA_046482505.1 of Desulfuromonadaceae bacterium. Classification (GTDB taxonomy): domain Bacteria; phylum Desulfobacterota; class Desulfuromonadia; order Desulfuromonadales; family Desulfuromonadaceae; genus JAIVHC01. Next base: position 6 of record JAWOFA010000136.1, read on the forward strand.
TGTGGGTGTGGGTGAGAAGCTCGATGCCCTTGAGGTGTTTCACGCCGACCGCATGGCACAGCGCATTCTCGATATGGGAGATGTCCTCTCTCTGATCGAAAAGGCTGAAGCCAGCATAGATCAGGATGAAGCGGAGCGCATGGAAAAGGCGATGCGCAGTGAAGGCTTCACCCTGGAGACCTTTCGCGATCAGTTGCAGATGGTCAAGAAAATGGGCTCCATGGATTCGCTGATGAAGATGATTCCCGGTATGAACAAGGCCATGAAAAAGGCCAGCGGGATGCAGGTTCCGGACAAGGAACTCAAGAAGATAGAGGCGATCATTGCATCGATGACGCCGCGTGAGCGCCAGAATCATAAGTTGATTAATGGATCGCGCCGAAAGCGCATTGCCAAAGGCAGTGGCACCCGGATTCAGGATGTGAATCAGCTTATCAAGCGTTTCACTGAAGCGCAGAAGATGATGAAAAAAATGCAGAAGATGGGACCTAACGGGCTCAAAAATATGCTCGGCGGGGGCGGCGGAGCCGGTCCCAAGCTCCCCTTCTGATGTTAATGTTGTTACAAATTTTAAGTGCAGGGCAGGAGCCCTGCTAAAACCGCACTCGCAGGGACTCTGCGGGGGTACTATACCATTGAGAGGAAACAAGCAATGTCAGTAAAAATCAGATTAGCCCGTGGTGGCGCTAAGAAGAAACCCTATTACCAGATTGTTGTGGCGGATGAGCGTTGTCCGCGTGACGGTCGTTACATTGAGAACCTGGGGCAGTACAATCCCCGCGCTGAAAAGGACCAGGTTAGTCTGGACGGAGCGCGCGCCCTTAGTTGGCTCAACAAAGGTGCTCAACCTTCTGAGGCAGTTGTTAATATTCTGCGTCGGGAAGGGGTATGGAGTACGTTCAAAGGTGAAAAGCAGGCGTAACTATTCATCGCATCAGTGGCCTGTGCGCTGATGTGTTAACCAGCATGCCGGGAAAAAACGCCACTAGATTATGGATGCAAATCGCACCAGACAGGAGCTCCGCGCCGGGGAGATAACCTCGAGTCACGGCCTTAGGGGGGAAGTCAGGATCCGCCCCGAGCGCTCCTGTGGCCGCGCTCTGTGCGACGCGTCACAGTACATGTTGCGCACTGGAGCTCAGACCTTCACCGCGGTGGATGTGCGACACGCGGCGATGCATAAACAGATGGTACTGGCTTCCCTGGCAGGATACAATAGTATAGATAGCGTTGAGGACTTCATCGGTGCCGAGGTATGGATTGACCCCGACACACTACCTGAAGTTGCAGACGGAGATTACTACTGGCACCAACTTCAAGGGCTGAAGGTTGTTGACCGGGAGGTGGGAGATGTCGGAATTGTCGAAGATCTGCTCTCCACTCCGGGGCATGATATATATGTGGTTGATGGCCCTCACGGTGAGGTTATGATCCCCGCTGTTGGCGCGATGATACAAGAAGTGGATCTGAGTGCCGGAACAATGTATGTGAGTCTGCCTCAGGGACTGGTTGAGCTTAACTGATGCAGTTTGCCGTTCTTAGCCTGTTTCCCGATATGTTCACCTCTCCGTTTGCCCAGAGTATTATCGGCAAAGCGGTGGAGAAAGGACTCCTCGGGATTGAGACTCATCAGTTGCGTAATTACGCTGCCGGGCGCCATCAGGTTACTGATGATACCCCATACGGTGGCGGTGACGGCATGGTGATGAAGCCCGAACCGGTATGTCACGGTATTGAAGATATGCGCCATCGTTATCCGGAAGCGCATGTGGTATTAATGACCCCGCAGGGGCGGCGCTTCAACCAGGCAGAGGCAGAACATCTGGCGCAAAAAAAGGCGCTGGTGTTTGTATGCGGGCGCTATGAAGGTTTCGACGAGAGGATTCGCACCTTTGTGGATGCGGAGTATTCCATCGGTGATTATGTGCTAACCGGCGGCGAGCTGCCTGCTATGGTGGTCATGGATGCGGTAGCCCGGTTGGTTCCGGGGGTGTTGGGCAATGAGGGGAGCGCACGTCAGGATTCACACTCTGACGGCCTGCTTGAGTTTCCCCACTACACCCGGCCAGCTGAGTTCAGGGGAGTGAAGGTGCCTGATGTTCTGCTTTCCGGCAATCACGCCCGTATTCAGGAGTGGCGCCGTAACGAACAGTGCAAACGTACCGAGAAGCGACGCCCCGATCTGTGGCAGCGCTATACTCAGCAACACAAGAGCGATAATTAAGGCCGCACGTGCGGCAACGGCTGCAAAAACAGGCCGTTTATGTTGACATATGTAACGGATGTTGTTATCCGCTAGGATCAATAGCAAGGAGAACGTGATGAATATCGTAGAGCAAATCGGAAATGAGCAACTGAAACAGGATATCCCCATGTTTAAAGCCGGGGACACCCTGCGTGTGCACGTAAAGATACAGGAAGGTAACAAAGAGCGTATCCAGGTGTTCCAGGGGATGTGCATCAAGCGTGTGAACCGGGGAATCGGTTCCACATTTACCGTGCGCAAGATCTCCGGGGGCATGGGGGTTGAGCGTATCTTTCCCCTCCATTCTCCCAACATCGACAAGGTTGAAGTACTGACCGTTGGGCGCGTCCGCCGCGCCAAGCTTTACTACCTGCGCAATCTTCAGGGTAAAGCTGCACGTATCCGCGAGCTGCGCAGAAGTTAAGCCCGCAGGGCCAACGCTTCAGTGCCATGTAACATCCACACCAGTACCCGGATGGTCGCCTGATTATCCGGGTACTGGTGTTTGTTTTTTACCCGCCTGTTAATTTCCCACACCTGATCCTTCCAACCATCCTTGACTGGGTCGGTACGCAGTGCAGGTGGATTTTTCATTTTAACTCCTGTACCCGCTTCAGTTATACTCGACTTTCGATTTATATCTTATACATGCAAAGGGAGCTGATGTGACGCAGCGCAGTAAGTCAAAGCTCGGGCAGACACCGTTGAATACTCTGGAGTTTGAATGCAGTATGCAGGCGCAGGGATATCGTGCGATTGCTGGAATTGATGAGGCCGGGCGCGGGCCGCTGGCGGGGCCAGTGGTGGCGGCAGCGGTTATTCTGCCCCAGAGATTTGATCTGCCCGGACTTACTGATTCCAAAAAACTCAGTCCTAAACGGCGTGTAAAGTTGTTTCATGCTATCCGCCAGCAGGCTCTAGCAATAGGGACCGGATTTGCATCTGCGGCGCGTATTGATACGATTAATGTCCTGCAGGCAACCTTGGAAGCGATGGTGCTGGCGATCGAGCATTTGCCCCAGATACCGGACTGCCTTCTCGTAGATGGGATCAGTTCAGTGCCCCTTGACTTGCCCCAGCACACCATTAAGCAGGGGGATTCGCGCTCGTTATCCATCGCCGCTGCATCGATTATCGCCAAGGTGACGCGGGATCGCATGATGCGTGCGTATGCGCATAGATATCCAGCGTATGCCTTTGACACGCACAAGGGTTATGGTACGGCAGAACACCGGCGTCTGATTGCAGAGCATGGCCCTTGTGCCATCCACCGCACTACCTTTGGCGGGGTAAGGGAGCATCTGTGACGCATGCACGCCTGAAATTGGGAGAGTGGGGCGAGGCCCGCGCTGTGCGTTATCTGCGCCAGCGTTTGTATCGCATTGTGACCACCAATTATTCCAACAAGTGCGGCGAGATTGACATAATCGCCAGACGTGGGAAGGTGTTGGCGTTTGTGGAGGTGAAAACCCGCCGCGGCACAGCGTTTGGCAGTGGAGCCGAAGCGGTAACTGCGCGCAAACAGCGCCAGATCACCCGCACTGCGCAGCTCTATCTGCTCCAGAACCCGGTTATGCAGGATCTTCAGCCTCGCTTCGATATTATCGGAGTGCTGGTAAAGCCGGGGACGGATGAATATAACATTGAGCACATCGATGATGCGTTCGGGCTGTAAAACCAGGTTACGATAAAGGTCGCTGTTTTGTAAGGGCATGGGGAGCTGTGCCCACGTAAGCGTGTGAAGTAAATTCTGAGCGTGATTTTCCTTTCCATCCAATATCCCTGAGGAACTCGAAGGGGTGTGACAATTCAGGAATGTAGGCTTATGACTCCAACAAGTGGAACCGATCTGGGCTTTTTACGAGTGGTGGCGGCATCACCGGCGCTGCGTGTAGCTGACACTGCCTATAACCTCAGCCAGATATCCGATGTGGTACACCAGAGCGCTGCGAAAGGGGCCCAGGTTGTGGTGTTCCCGGAGCTGGCTCTGACCGGATACACCTGTGCGGATCTGTTTTTCCAGCAACTTCTGTTGGAGCAGGTGGAGAACGCACTGAAGCAAGTGGCGCAGCTAAGTGCTGAGTTTCCCATGCTCATCATTGTTGGTGCACCACTCGAGCAGGGGGGCAAGCTGTATAACTGTGGAGTGGTGCTGAACCGGGGAAAGATGGTCGGAGTGGTGCCGAAGACCTTTCTTCCCAACACCAACGAATTTTATGAAGAGCGCTGGTTCTCGAGTGCACACGATCGCACCAGTGCCGAAATTCGCATCGGTTCTCACATCGTACCTTTTGGTGAGGATCTGCTCTTTGACCATCAGGCGTTTCGCGAGTGCCGCATCGGGATCGAGATATGTGAAGATGCGTGGATAGCAAACCCCGGCAGTGGCGATATGGCCCAGGCCGGCGCTACCCTCATCTGTAATCTCTCCGCAAGTCCGGAGGTGCTGGGGAAGGCCGCATATCGACGCCAACTGGTGCAGGCGCAGTCGGCACGCTGTCTCGCAGCGTACATCTATGCCTCTGCCGGGGCAGGAGAGTCGAGCACTGATCTGGTGTTTGCGGGGCACAGCCTCATTGCGGAAAACGGCACCATTCTGCGCCAGAGTGAGCGCTTCGGCTTCGATACCAAGTGGATAAGTGCGGATATCGACCTCCAGCGTCTCGCCCTGGAGAGGCGAAAAAATAACAGTTTTGCCGCATCACGCTCTGCGCGCGAGTTTCACTTTCTCCCTATTGATATCCCTGCGTGGGAGTGTGCCGAGCTGCAGCGCGAAGTTACACGCCATCCTTTTGTACCCGCTTCAGATGCAGATCGCGCGGCGCGCTGTGAAGAGATTTTTGCTATCCAGACCACAGCACTGATGAAACGACTGCGCCATATTGGCTCAAACTGTGCGGTGGTGGGTCTTTCCGGCGGTCTCGACTCCACCCTGGCACTGTTGGTACTGGTGCGGGCTTTTGATGCCCTCGGTCTCGAACGCAGCGGCATTGTCGGGGTTACCATGCCGGGTTTCGGTACCACCACGCGCACCCGTTCCAATGCGGAAGATCTGATGCAGCAGTTGGGGGTGAGTCAGCGTATTATCAGTATCGATGCCGCAGTGCGCCAGCACTTCAGCGATATCGGGCATCCGGAAGACAAACATGACGTAACCTACGAGAATGCCCAGGCGCGCGAGCGTACCCAGATTCTGATGGATATCGCCAATCAGCAGGGGGGGATCGTCATCGGTACCGGCGATCTGTCGGAACTGGCGTTGGGATGGTGCACGTACAATGCGGACCATATGTCCATGTACAGTGTGAACTGCGGAGTCCCCAAAACTCTGGTGCGCTACCTGGTGGAGTGGTGTGCGATACATCTGTTTTCCGGAGCCACACGCGCCACCCTGGAGGATATATGCGCTACTCCTATTTCCCCTGAATTGCTTCCCCCGGATGCCCAGGGGGAAATTCAGCAGGAGACCGAAGAACATATCGGACCATATGAACTGCACGATTTCTTTCTCTTTCACGTGGTGCGGCACCAGTTTGCCCCACGCAAGGTATTCTATCTCGCCAGAATAGCATTCGGGGAGCAGTATCCTGCCGCAACCATCACGCGCTGGCTGCGTAACTTCTACTGGCGTTTTTTCTCCCAGCAGTTCAAACGCTCCTGCCTCCCCGATGGCCCCAAGGTGGGGAGTGTTGCGCTCTCCCCCCGGGGTGACTGGCGCATGCCCAGCGATGCGGTTGCCGATCTGTGGCTCGCTGAGGTGGACGCTTTGAGTGAATCTCAGCATGAATGAAGGGGTTGAAGGGTACATGGGTGGATGCGGAGTCTTGTACGTTGTTGCGACCCCCATCGGCAATCTGGAGGATATCACCTATCGGGCGGTGCGTATTCTGCGCGAGGTGGATCTTATCGCGGCGGAAGATACGCGTCACAGTCGCAAATTGTGCGCCCATTTCGGTATCTCCACCCAGCTGACCTCTTGCTTTGCCCATAATGAAGCCCACAAAGGGGAGCTTCTGGTGCGGCGTCTTCTGGGAGGAGAGAGTATTGCCCTCATCAGCGATGCGGGTACCCCGGCAATCTCCGATCCGGGTGCGCTGCTGGTGCGCCAGAGTATAGATGCCGGGATCGCCGTGGTACCCATCCCCGGAGCCAGTGCAGTGATTGCCTCTCTGTGCGCCTCAGGGCTGCCGACGGATATGTTTACCTTTGTTGGATTTGTGCCCGCCAAAAAAAAACAGCGTGAGGCATTTCTGCAGCGTTGGGGAAAACAGGACCACACCCTGGTGGCGTATGAAGCGCCGCACCGCCTCTCCTCATGTCTGGAGGATATCTGCAGGCTTCTGGAGGAAGAGCGTGAACTGGTGGTAGCGCGTGAGCTTACCAAGGTACATGAGGAGTTGTTTCGAGGGAACGCGCGCGCAGCGCTGGAACACTTCGGTACCCGGCAGGCCAGAGGGGAGCGGATTAAGGGTGAGATTGTTCTCCTCCTCAGTGGCTCGCCGCCACAGCAGGTGGAGGAGAGTGTGGAGGAAACCATAGCGCGGTTACTCCAGAGCACAGACTCATCGTTGCGTCAGCTCTCCAAACAGGTTGCGCAGATCCATCCCCTGTCTGCGAGTGAAGCCTATGCCCTGGCGCTGAAGATGCGCCAGGAGATGGAATAAATAGGCGCCGTGTTTTAGTAGCGGATATCGAAGGAGCTGAATTCACCCTCCCCCTGGCTGATATCGATACTGATATGCTCCACCCGGGCGCGCGCCGGGCCGGTGCGGCACGCGTTTATCGCCTCCTGCACCCGCTCTTCTTCCCCTTCAAAAACGGCTTCCACGCTCCCATCGAGCAGGTTACGCACCCAGCCATTCAATCCCAGTTCACGCGCGGCGTTCATGGTAAAGGCGCGGTACCCCACACCCTGAACCATACCTACAACCTTGATATGTGCACTTATCCTGGCCATGCTGATATAACTCCTTGTTTGTATTTTTGTAACTATTCAACTGAAGAGTTACGTATTTTCAATCCTCTTCCCCCTGTCCAATCCGGGCGAGTAACTGAGCCTTATCGAGTTGGGTAATTCCCAGGGCTTCTGCCTTCTCCTGCTTACTTCCGGGGCTTGCCCCCACTACTACAAAATCGGTTTTCTTACTCACACTGCTGCTTACACGTCCACCATTATCTTCCACGAGTTTTTTCGCTTCCGCGCGGCTCATCCCTTCCAGAGAACCGGTGATCACCACGTTTTTCCCTGCAAAGGCCCCCTCCCGTGTCCGGGGTGCGGGGTTTTGCGGGCGCACTCCGCGCTCTTGAAGTTGTGCCAGGACTTCGCGGTTTACGCTACTGGTAAAGAAGTGCACCACGCTCGCAGCAATCTGGGGGCCAATCTCGTGGATCTCCTCCAGGGTTTCAGTGTCCGCGTGTTGCAGCGCTGCCAGGGAGGCGAATTCGCGCGCCAGAATTTTCGCCGCATGTTCTCCGACATGGCGGATACCGAGTCCGGTGAGCAGCTGGTGCAGGGGACGCTCTTTACTCTCCTCTATGGCACTCAGGACATTATGTGCTTTTTTCTCCCCCATGCGTTCAAGTTTGAGTAGTTCGCTCTCTTCCAGGGCATAGAGGTCCGCAATATTCGCAACCATTTCCGCATCCACAAGCTGGATAATCAGCTTCTCACCCACACCGTCGATATCCATAGCCTGACGCGATACAAAGTGCTTGATCCGTCCCACTAACTGTGCCGGGCATTCAAGCCCCTGGCAGCGCGGCACTACCTCGTCGGGGAGTTTTTCGACCGGCGCGTCACACACAGGGCAGCGATCCGGCATAGGGATGTATTGCTCGGTGCCCGTACGCTTTTCCGTCAATACCTGTACCACGTCGGGGATAACATCACCGGCGCGTTCTACCACTACATGATCACCAATACGGATATCCAGACGTGCAATCTCATCCCAGTTGTGCAGGCTCGCCCTGGAGATGGTTACGCCGCTGAGCTGCACCGGGTGCAGCTTTGCCACGGGAGTAATGGCACCAGTGCGCCCCACCTGAAAGCGAACCTCATCCAGGGTGGTTTGAGCCTGGCGCGCAGCAAACTTGTATGCTATCGCCCAGCGCGGCGCACGTGATGTTGTGCCGAGATTCTGTTGCGCTGCAAGGCTGTTAACCTTGATTACCACTCCATCGATCTCATACGGGAGTTGGTCCCGCTGGGTGTCAAGTTCGCCACACAGTTGAATAACCTCCTGGATTTCCCTTTTCAGATACAGGTGCTCTCTGTTGATGCGCAGCCCCCAGTGCTGCAGATTGTGCAACAGCTCCTTCTGGGTTGCCGGGGTGGTTCCCTGTACAATTTCTGCGCCATAGCAGAATATATTCAGCGGGCGTCTGGCGGTCTCACGCGGATCGAGCTGGCGCAGACTTCCGGCAGCAGCATTACGCGGATTTGCAAAGGGGGCGAGGCCATCTTCTTCCCTTATTGTGTTGTATGCGTGAAAGGCATCGAGTTCCATGTACACCTCACCACGCACCTCCACCACCGCGGGAAAGTCATGCTGTAGTTGAAGTGGAATGGCCTGAATTGTGCGGATGTTGCTGGTTATATCTTCACCGCGGGCGCCGTTACCCCTGGTTGCACCGCGTACAAGCTGCCCATGTTCGTAGGTTAGGGCCACCGCTACCCCATCCATCTTTAATTCACACATATATTCGGTGCTTTCAGGCTCCACTGAGCGCACCCGGCGCTCGAAATCTTTTAGTTGTTCAGGTCTGAAGGCGTTGTCGAGGGAGTACATGGGCACCAGATGTTCTACGCTGGTAAAGTTCTCCAGCGGTTCGGCTCCTACGCGCTGTGAAGGTGATTGTGGCGAGACCAGTTCCGGATGCTGCTCTTCGAGTTCGAGAAGTTCCTGAAACAGGGCATCATACTGTGAATCGGTTATCTCGGGCTGGGCATAGCTGTAGTACATAATGCTGTGGTGTTGCAGTTGGTTGCACAGGTCCCGGTGGCGCTCTGCAGGAGCTTTGTTTTGTGAGGAAGACATAGGTGAATCCGCGGAGGTACGAGTGAACGATATGAAGTGAGAATATAAATAGTGGCGATAATAACCTGCACTGTGCTGATGTGCCAATTGCTTTTTTTTAAGTCGGTACGCTACAATGCCTGCGGTATACACAGAGATTGTGCCGATAATGGGGCAGGACCCAAAGACGGGGGTGTTGTTAAGCATTAAGTTTTCAAATTGGTTTCTGTCTATAACTGTTATAGCAGAGAGTTGGACGGAATAGTTACGTCTGAGTCATCCATTTTCAGAAGGAATGCAGTATGTCAGAAAATATGTGGTTTGATCTGGCCACAATGGGTTTGTTGTTTATGCTCTCAGCATTTTTCTCCGGCTCTGAAACCGCATTGATGGCATTGGATCGCAGCCGGGTGCGTTATCTGGTGGAAAAGAAACGCTCCGGCGCTGCAGACCTGGAGAAAATGCTCAGTCGACCGGATTGGCTCCTGGGTGGGTTGCTTATAGGCAATAACATTGTCAATATCGCTCTGTCTGTCCTGGCTACCACGTTTTTTGTCCATCTGTATGGAGAACGTGGCGATTTGTTGACCATTGCAATCCTTACCCCCATGATTCTGATTATTGCAGAAGTGTGTCCCAAAACCATTGCGGCACGCCGCGCGGAAGTGGTTTCGTTTCTAGTGCTGCGTCCGATCAAACTGTTTCTCCTTCTGTTAAGTCCGCTGATCTGGCTCGTAACTCGTTTTTCCGCCCTTCTTACCAGGTTGTTGAAAGCTGATACGGAGCAACCACATCTCTCGGCAGATGAGATTCAAACCATGATTGCACTGGGAGCAAAAGCCGGGTCTCTCCCCGGCGAGCAGCACAAGATGCTGCATGGAGTGTTTGAACTCGCCCAGATTCGAGTGCGCGATGTGATGATCCCGCGCACAGAGGTGGATGGGGTGAAATTCAGTGCCGGATTTCCTGAAATTCTCGCTCAGATAACCGCATCGACTCATTCCCGCTTTCCGGTATACAAGGGAGATGCCGACAATATTGTGGGGCTGATCCACTCCAAGGATATCCTGCGCTATATTGATAAGTCCCACGAGTTCGACATGCTTAAAGTGATGCGCGAACCGTACTTTGTCCCCGAGTCTAAGCAGGTGCAGGCGTTGCTCCAGGCGTTCCGCCGCCGCCGCGTCCATCTGGCCGTGGTGCTGGATGAATATGGAGGCGTAGAGGGGATTGTTACCCTTGAGGATGTGCTTGAAGAAATTGTGGGGGAGATCCAGGACGAATACGATATGGAGGAACCCGGTATTACCGCCATGGGGGGAGGGCGCTACCTTATTGATGGAGGTATTTCACTACGGGTGTTTAATCGTCGTTTTAATAAGGATATCAACGAGGAAGAGGCAACCACAGTGGCGGGTCTTATGCTTTCCAATCTGGGTCAGATTCCCGATGAGGGACAAAGCTGCCAGATTGAGGATATGACTCTTGCCGCACATAAAGTTGTGATGCATCGTATAGAGTTGATTGAGCTCTTGTTCCCCGCAGCAAAGACCTGAGTAAGCAGGGTATATATCCCTTCTCCTGAATCCCGGATCCCGCTCGACCATGTGTCTGGCGGGTTTTTTGTTGCTCTGACGAGAAAGAACATTCTCCCTTCAGGAGAGCAGGGCACTGCCCTGTGGCGACAACCCCCCAAAGTTTCCCGGTTTTCCATCCACATATAATTTCATTCCTTGTTTGATTTAACCCTTCTCATAACTTGACACATCTATCCTGCAGGGATATAGTCACTCCTACTGGTGTCAAAAAGTGTCAAAAGGTGTAATAAGGGGTTTAGGCAGTGGGGCTGACGGGCGAGTTCTTCAATAATATAGATGCAAAGGGGCGCTTGAGTATACCGGCGAAGATGCGTGCCCTGTTGCAGGAAGAATTTGGCGACAATGAACTTGTGGTAACGCGTACCAGTGAAGCCCTGGTAGCTTACCCTCTGTCGCGCTGGGAGAAGATAAAGGCCGATGTCGAGTCCATGCCCAATGGCGCAGATAAGGATGTCATCTATCGCAGTAGGATCAGTCCAGCAGCTCAAAGTGGTTTTGATTCTCAGGGGCGTATCGCAATCCCTGCATCATTGCGCTCTATAGCGCATCTGGAAAAAGAGGTCGTGATTGTCGGTCTTTCAGACAAGATTGAACTCTGGAGCCATATGCGTTTCGTGGAGCAGATGGAGCGCTCTGAAGAGAAATTACGCTCTATGGCTGACCAGCTGGGTAATCTGGGCTTCTGATGGATGGGCCAGAGGATTTCAGACATGACCCCGTCCTGCTTAACGAGGTGCTCGAGCTCTTGAGGCTAAGCCCCGGTTCTTATGTAATTGATGGGACGCTAGGCGGGGGCGGACACAGTTTCCACATCCTGGAGGCGACCGCACCCGATGGGCACCTGCTCGGACTTGACCGCGATACGCACGCCCTCAATGCAGCGGCGCAACGCCTGGCCATGTTCGAAGAGCGTATTGCCCTGCGTCAGGCCAATTTCTCCGAGATTGGCGCGGTGCTCGAGCAGGAAGGTGTAGCCGGGTGTGATGCAGTGCTTCTCGATTTGGGGGTGTCTTCCCACCAACTTGACTGCGCTGAACGCGGTTTTTCGTTTCAGTACGATGCCCCTCTCGATATGCGCATGAATCAGAATGAGGGGATTACAGCGCAGGAAGTGGTAAATGGATACCCACCCGCCGAACTTATCCGAATCTTCAGGGAGTACGGTGAGGAGCGCTGGGCTAAGCGGATTGCACGCCGGATTGAGCAGGTGCGTGTTGCAACGCCGCTGCACACTACACTGCAGTTAGCGGAATTGGTAAGAGATGCGGTTCCCAAGAGCAAACAGCCGCAGCGTATTCACCCGGCAACCAGGGTGTTTCAGGCGTTGCGTATATATGTGAATGATGAACTCGGGCACCTGAAAAGCGGACTTGAGCAGGCCCTGAAGGCATTGAACCCGGGCGGCGTGCTGGCGGTTATAAGTTTTCATTCGCTCGAAGATCGGATAGTAAAACATTTTTTTCGCGCCCAGGCGCTGACCTGCGAATGTCCTCCCCGTCTACCTGTTTGTGTTTGTGGCAAACAGGCACGGGTGAAGGTTCTGACGCGGCGCGGAGTGCGAGCCGGGGAAGAGGAAATCTACACTAATCCACGCGCCCGCAGTGCCATCCTGCGAGGAGTGGAAAAGTTGGCACAACGGGAGAAGGAGTAAGCGATGCTTGATATGGTCTGGTCCCCACCGGGAATAATGCAGGTACGCATTCGTGTGACCACAGTAATTACCGCAGTATTGCTCTTGCTGTGTATAGGGGTGTTTCATGTGTGGTTGCGCACGGATATAACCCAGCACGAATACGCAATTTCACAGCTCGAAAGCCAGATCCGCAAGCAGGCATATGTGAACAAGCAGTTGCAGGTTGCTGTAGCCAGGTACAGCAGCTCGGACTATATAGAACGTGTGGCGACAAAGCGCCTGGGATTGCAGCAACCGGATGCTAACCAGGTTATTACCGTGGCGGCACAGTGAGGAGAGAGGCTATGAACAGCAGAGATATCGCCGAAAAAAAGGATTTGTGGAATGAGTTGAATGATCTGTGGATTCAGCGGCAAATGCGGCGGCGCAAGGGTCGTTTGAGTCTTCTTGCGGCGCTGACCGTGGTTGTAGTGGCCGGAGTGGTTATGTATGCTGCCAGCTTTCCCGCAATGGAGAAGTCGCTGTTCATGCAGATCAGGGGACAGCAGCTCGACAAGGGCGTAATGGAGCGCAGCTCTGCAGAACAGGGCAATTCCCGGACGCACGGCACAGTTGAAGTCACCGAGACCATCACCATCTAAGCATCGACTCCCGCGCAAGGAGGAAGCAGCCAAAGAGCGTGAAATGCGTGCCGTACGCCGCCGTGTGGGTGCCTTCGTTCTTTTGTTTGTGCTGGTGGCAGCGACCCTGATCGGGCGTGCCTTTTATCTGCAGATCTTGTGTGCTGAAGCGTGGCAGAAGCGTGCATCGGAGCAGCATCAGAAAATCGTGCGCCTCACTCCACAGCGAGGGGCAATATATGACCGTACTGGCGAAGCTCTAGCTGTTTCCCTGGAAGCGGATTCGTTCTATCTGGATCCAACCCGGATGCGCCAGGAGTTGGAACTTCCACCGGGAAGTGAGGTGTATCGCAGCTATGCCGGATCTCTGGCGCGCATCCTGGAGCTGAACCCCGCCGCTGTACTTGAGAAAATGGGCACAGATAAACGTTTTATCTGGCTGAAACGGCGTGTGAAGCCCGAAGAGGCGGAACAGGTTGAGTCCCTCGCAATCCCCGGAGTGGACAGTATAAAGGAGCATAAGCGCTGGTATCCCAACGGCAGGCTAGCCGGGCAGGTCGTAGGGTTCTCCGGTACCGATAACCGGGGTCTCGAAGGGCTGGAGAGCTTTTACAACTCTACTCTGGCCGGGGGAGAGCGCTATCTGGTGACGCGCAAAGATGCCACCGGGCGAAGCTTTGGTAGCAGTCGCAGTGTGGTAAAAGGTAAGCTCGGAAGCGATGTCTACCTGAGTATAGACAACCTGATTCAGCACATTACCGAGCGCGAACTGAGCAAGGCTGTCAAAGACAGCGGTGCACGCCTTGGAACTGCACTGGTCATGGATCCGTACAGTGGTGAAGTGCTCGCCATGGCTACCTATCCGGATTATGATCCCAACGAGTTCAGCAATTACTCTGCGGCGAAGCGGCGCAACCGGGTTATATGCGATACGTACGAACCGGGTTCAACCTTCAAAATATTCACCCTGGCAGCAGCCCTGGAGGAAGAAGAAGTTACCCCAGATACCATGATCGACTGTGAGCGCGGTGCCTACACAGTGGGGGGGAAAACCATTCACGACTATAAGCCCATGGGGGAGCTGTCCGCGCGTGAGGTGTTCAAGTACAGTTCCAATATCGGGGTAGCAAAAATAGCTGAGCGCCTCGGTGTACAGCGCTTTCATCACTACCTGGAGCAGTTCGGTTTCGGAGTACAAAGCGGAATCAGGTTTGATGGTGAAGCAGATGGAATTCTTCACCCGGCATCGCGCTGGTTCCCCATAGATCTTGCGGCCCTTTCGTTCGGGCAGGGGATAACCATAACTCCATTGCAGTTAGGCCGCGCATTGTCGGCTGTGGTTAACGGCGGTGAACTTGTAGTTCCGCGTCTGGTTGAGAAGGTGGTGGACCGTGAGCATGATCAGGCCAACATCATTCCGCGCCGGGTCGAACGCCGGGTGATCTCTCCTGAAACCGCTGCTGAAGTGCGAGAAATGATGGTGAGTGTTACTGAAGAGGATGGTACCGGCTCACGTGCTAAGGTCTCCGGATTTAATGTGGGGGGTAAAACCGGAACCGCGCAAAAGGTTGACAGTGTAACAGGCGGATATTCTCCGGATAAGCGTGTTTCCTCTTTCGCAGGTTTCGCCCCTGCACATAATCCTCGCATGGTAGTAGTGGTAACCCTGGATGAGCCGGTAGGGGACGCTTATGGAGGTCTGCTTGCAGCGCCGGTTTTCTCAAAAATAGTGGAGCAGAGCTTACGCTACTTACATGTGCCTGCGAAGATAGAGAGCGTAACAGCAGACTCAGAAAATAAACCGCGTCCGGCCGTGGAGAATTTTTCCGCCCTGGGGCCTGAACCTCTACAGGTTGACACCGACGGTGACGCTATGCCTGATTTCAGGGGAATGAGTGCGCGTCAGGTTCTGCAGACAATGGAACGAACGGGGCTAAATATCCATATCGAGGGATATGGCCGCGTAGTAAAACAAACCCCGGCGCCGGGGCAGACGGTTGATCCGGATACCCGCCTTAGTGTGCTGTTGCAACCACCGGAGTAGATTCCTATGCAAATCACCGCCTTTCTGAACGAATTGGAACAGAACCATGTACCGTTTGAGCTCCAAGGTCCGGTAACAGCTGAGATCGAGCGTCTTGAGAGTGATTCCCGCACTGTATCTCCGGGAAGTATGTTCTTTGCTCTGAGTGGAGAGCACTTCGATGGGCATGATTATATCGCCCAGGCAGTCGATGCAGGCGCGGTTGCGGTGATGACAGAAAAACCGGTGAAGTTAGAACAGGATGTGTGCGTGATCCAGGTCGAAGATGTGCGCCACGCCATGGCGTATGTTGCACGCGCGTTTTATTCCCATCCACAGCAGGATATGTTTGTAGCCGCAGTAACCGGTACCAACGGCAAAACCACTCTGACGTATATGCTTGAATCTTTGCTGCGAATGTACGGGAAGAATCCGGCCGTTGTGGGAACCATCTCGAATCGGATACAAAGCAAGGTGTTGGAATCCAGCCATACCACGCCCGATTCGTTAAGCCTGTATAAACTTCTCGCCGAGTTTAAATCCTGCGGTGCTGATGCTGTGGCCCTTGAGGTTTCCTCTCATGCCTTAGATCAGAAACGCGTGCAGGGTCTTGATTTTGACCTGGGGGTATTTACCAATCTCACCCCCGAGCATCTTGATTACCACAGAGATATGGAAATTTACTACACTGCTAAGGCGCAGTTATTTTCGGCTGCAGCAGGATACGGATGCAAGCGCGCAGTTATCAATATTGCCGATCCTTACGGCGAGCGTCTCGCAGCAGAAGTACCTGGCGCACTCTGTGTTGATCCCCGGGTGGGAGTATCTAGCCAGGCACATGTCCGGGTAGCCCGGGCCACGCACAGCCTGGACGGGATTCGCGCCGAAATTCTAACCCCGGGGGGTAACGTAGAAATTTGTTCTCCCCTGATTGGTCCTTTTAATCTGGAGAACCTGTGTTGTGCCATGGGTGCGGGTCTAGCTATGGGTCTGAGTGTGCAGGATGTCACAGTCTGTCTGGCACAACTGCCTTCGGTTCCAGGCCGTCTTGAGCGGGTAGAGAACACCATGGGTGCGCTCATACTGGTCGATTATGCCCATACCTCGGATGCGCTGGAAAAAGCTCTCGAAGCGGTATTGGCCCTTAACCCCAAACGCCTTATCAGCGTAGTCGGGTGTGGCGGTGATCGGGATAAAACCAAACGTCCTCTAATGGCAGCTGCTGCGGTGCGTGCCTCGACACAAACCCTGATAACCTCCGATAATCCGCGCACGGAAGATCCTAATGCGATCATACAGGATATGCTTACCGGGTTGAATGATTCTGAAGTACAAGCGCTGAGTTCAGTCGCCGTTAAGCAGGGGCAGCACGGCTATTGTGTAATTGAGGATCGTGCTACGGCTCTGAATCTGGCGGTTGAAGTGCTCGAGGCTGGAGATGTGCTGTTAGTGGCAGGCAAAGGGCACGAGGATTATCAGATCATCGGCACCACAAAGCACCATTTTGATGATCGCGAACACCTGCGCGATGCCTTGAATAAGCGGCCAGCGTTAGGGTGCTGCTGATTTGTCTCTGTGCGGGGCATATGACAGATATCCGGCCCAACCTCTATTCCATAAGGAACGCATATGCAGTGGAACAGTGAAGATATCGAGCGCATCGTCAACGGTCGCCTGCTGAGCGCTCCTTACACCCCAATCATTACCGGAGTTTCAACCGACAGCAGAACCCTGCAGTCGGGAGACCTGTTCGTCCCCCTTCGCGGACCAAACTACGACGGACACAACTATCTGCGGCAGGCAGTTGAATCCGGTGCCTCAGCATGTCTGAGTGAAGAGATAGTAGGGGGCCTGCCGGTTCCGGTCATTCAGGTTGAAAATACCCTGGAAGCACTCGGATCTCTGGCCGCTTCAATCCGTAGTGGT
>JAWOFA010000147.1:0-3428 GCA_046482505.1 Desulfuromonadaceae bacterium
TACTTAATCCCGTCAACCCACTCCAGGTCGTAGACATTGTCCACCCCCTGCAGATACATGGCGATACGTTCGCAGCCGTAGGTGATTTCACCCGAAATCGGCTTCAGGTCAATCCCGCCCACCTGTTGAAAATAGGTAAACTGAGTGATCTCCATACCATCGAGCCAGACTTCCCAGCCCAGCCCCCATGCCCCCAGGGTAGGAGATTCCCAGTCATCCTCAACAAAACGGATATCGTGGGCGGCAGGGTCGACTCCGAAGCTCTTGAGAGAGTCGAGATATAGATCCTGAATATCGAGGGGAGAAGGCTTGAGGATAACCTGAAACTGGTAGTAGTGCTGGAGGCGGTTGGGATTTTCGCCGTAGCGCCCATCGGTAGGGCGGCGGGAAGGTTCGACATAAGCAACTTTCCAGGGTTCGGGCCCCAGAGAGCGGAGAAAAGTAGCCGGATTAAAGGTTCCGGCACCCTTTTCTATGTCGTAGGGCTGCTGAATAACACACCCTTTTTGTGCCCAGTAGTTCTGTAAGGACAGAATTAAATCCTGAAACGTCACTGCTAAACCTCCGTATCGGTGGAAGATGAATGATCCTGTTAATCCAGTGCAGGAAAACACTGAAACGCCTATGTAATCAAATATTGCTTAAAAGCCTAAACTACTAGACCTTTTGCCCGCCCGTGTCAAGATAAAACCCTGGTTCTGCAGCATCTTAGCCGCACATAAGCGTACAATAAAAACTCAAAAGATCTGATAAAAAACACCTTTTCCAACCCTCAACAGCCAACCATGTAACATTCAGGCCAAAGGGCGAAAAAGGTCTATAAAAGGAGCGCTGCGTGAGGGTCGCTGGAGGGTACTGTGAAACACAGAGTCAAGGACAGCGCGCCCCTCCTCCAGGGTGAGTGGGCTCAGGCGCACTCCGTGAGCCTTATCCATTCCTAAGCGTGTAAGGCGCGCAAGGCTGCCCAGTGTCAGCGGGGAGACGGGTAACGACCCGGTTGCACCTCCGCAAGAAAGACACAGGGAACCACCGTCCTCAGGTTCGAAGAACATCTGTTCCTCACCAAGTGGACACCAGCAACGCGCACAGTGGCTCAAATGAGGAAGGAGACCGGCAACATCAAGAAGTCGCAACTCGTAGAGTATCCGAATCTGCCCCAGTCCATTGCCCGGGACAAGGGAATCAAAGCAGGAACGCAAAAGCGAGTAAACCTCCGGGACAGCCTGTTCTTCAGGGAACAGAGCGACTACCAGCTCACTGGCGTAAGCGGCCAGCGCCCAGGCCTCAAGGTTGGGAATCACACGCTCTGCAGGTTCAAGCAACTCCGCCTCTTTGAACAGACGTAGAGAACCGTAGCGCCCCTCCTGCCACATGATATTTATACGGCTGAAAAGTTGAAGCGCGGGACCAAAGCGACGCTTGCTGTTGCGTGCTCCATGGGCAAATCCGCTGCACAAACCATGCTCCGGGGTGAGGATGGTTACAATCCGGTCTGATTCGCCGTAGTTTACGTAGCGCACCACCAGAGCTTCGGATATGGTTGAACTTTGCAGTGCCATTACTTAACCTGGGTTACCCACGCTTAGCCACTGATGGGGCTCAGTTGTTGAATAAACAGTGTTGCGGTGCTGAAATATATAAGAATACCGGTAATATCGTTGGCTGTCTGCACAAAGGGGGTTGAAGCGATGGCCGGATCAATGCCGATGCGCTTGAAAAATGCCGGCGCCATCACCCCCATGGTAGCGGCGACAGTCATGGAGATCATCATTGCAAGACACACCACGAGTCCCAGATAGATATTGCCGTGCCAGATCCAGCCTATAGATCCAACAACCAAACCGCATACCACCCCCATTATGATACCCACTCGCAGCTCCTTGAAAAACACCTGCGCCAGGGTGGAAAAGTCGATACGCCCGGTGGCAAAACCGCGCACTACAATGGTGGCGGACTGCCCACCAATATTACCCCCCATACCGGTGATAACCGGAACAAAGGAGATCAGGGCAATAACTTCCTGCAGGGTGACCTGAAACCACCACAGCAGATAGCCGGTCACCACCCCACCAAGGAGATTGACCAGTAACCAGGGGAGGCGCAATCCGGCGATTCGAAACGCTTTGAAGCCATACAACAACTCGTCTTCACTCGCGCCGACCATTTTATATATATCTTCGGTAGCCTCTTCACGCAGAACATCAATAACATCATCTACAGTTACAATGCCCAGGATCTTGTTCTGATCATCTACAACCGGAATCGCAAGAATATCGTATTTGGCTACCCAGCGCGCCACATCCTCCTGGTCGGCATCAGCGTGAACACTGATCACATCCCCGCTGATAATCTCGCGCAGCAGCTTATACGGCGATACAGTCAGGAGCTGACGCAGCGAAAGCACACCTACCAGATGGCGGTATTCATCCACCACATATACATAAAATACCATCTCCGCATCTTTGGCTACCTGCAGCGCCTCGATCGCCTGCTTTACCGTGAGTTCTTCGTTGAGGCTGAAGTAGTTGGTGGACATAATCCCACCAGCACTATCTTCGTGGTACTGCATGAGATTCTCGATCTCTTCAGAGCGTTCATCCTGCATGAGATTGAGAATCTCATCCGCCATTTCATCGGGCATATTGCGGATAATATCAACCGAATCGTCATGCGACATGGCCTGGAGCAATTCAACAGCGCGCTGAGTGTCGAGTTGATCCAGAATCTGAGCACTGATACTGTGCTCAATTTCAGCCAGTACTTCCGCCGCATCGTTAACATCCTTGACCAGGTTGAAAAGTTTCTGCTGTTCTGCAATATCAAGATAGCGAAACAAATGCGCAATATCCGCCGGATGTGTCTTTTGGAGCAAGTTGGATAAATTGGGCATGGCATTACGACGCAGAAGTTTTTTTACTGTATCCAGCAATACCTGTATTTTTCTGTCCATACCTTATGCCCTCCTGAACTAGAATATACGAACGTTACGGCATGTCTAACCCGTCAATCGAAGCCTGTACAATCAGTCAATCACGCAGATCTAAAATTATATCCGACACCCGGATCTTAAAGTCTCGCCACAGCTGGTCGCAAATACCCAGAGAAGAAGCCGCACGCAGCACAACAAGCCGAACATATTAGCAGAGTCGACCGTTAAGGCGCAAATTTATTGCGTGAAACCTGGCACACAGAGCACGCAAGGGTGCAACACCGCAGAACGAAAAATGTCAGAAAGAGCCCTTTCAAGCTACCTTGGGCCAGCATCTGACAAACTAACACACCGGCAATCGTATACAATTTGGCTTGACCTTCATTTTTTTTTCGTTTAATTTACGCAAGTATTGTCGGTTTAATTTTTTACTCTAGGAGGAAAAACCATGAAAAAACTGTTAGTTGCTCTGATGCTCGTTGCTTTTGCGGCATCCAGC
>JAWOFA010000149.1:0-6755 GCA_046482505.1 Desulfuromonadaceae bacterium
CGGATCTTGAGGTGTCGGTAGATCTGCACGATGCCAAGCCCGGGATCACCACCTTTCGCAGCCTCGACGAGCGCCTCAATTTGCCACGGTCCATTGTGGTCAGCCGCATGTCTCCCTCTTACGTAGATGTTAAACTCGAACGCCTGGTGCAGAAAGAAGTGCCTCTGCAAGTGGTGTTTGATGGAACACCGTCCCCTGGGTACAGTATCGTGGAAGTGATGGCGGCCCCTGATGTGGTGGCGGTTGAGGGTGCTGAGAGTGAGATAAAAAGGGTAAGCGAAGTTGAAACCGAAGCTGTGGATGTAAGCGGGCTTAAAACCAGTTTCTCCCTTACCGTACCGCTTAATTACTCCGGTATTTATACACGCCTGATAAAGACAAAAACGGCAGAAGTCCAGGTGATTATTCGTAAGGATCAGCAGCCGGAGTCGCTACCGGAGTCTGAATTGAATCTGGATCAACTAAAGGGTGGATCTTCTACAGAAAGTTCCACATAGCATTTCCTTGACCACAGGCTTTATAACTATGTTTGCCTGTGAAAATTCCATGGATGTAGATCTTATTTATGATTGAATCAAAAAAGATTTTCGGCACTGACGGGGTTCGGGGCATGGCCAACGTATACCCTATGACTACAGAAATAGCCATGCAACTAGGGCGTGCACTGGCGCACATGTTTAAGGGCCCAGGGCAGCGTCGGCGCATAGTGATCGGTAAGGATACCAGGCTATCGGGCTATATGATTGAAAATGCCCTCGCTGCGGGTATTTGCTCTATGGGGGTAGATGTACAGTTGGTGGGCCCTTTGCCAACACCTGGAATCGCGTTTATAACCCGTTCCATGCGCGCAGATGCCGGGGTGGTGATATCGGCTTCCCACAATCCCTACCAGGATAATGGTATCAAATGCTTCTGCTCCATGGGACAGAAACTTGCTGATGCCAAAGAACTGGAACTTGAATCGATGCTGTTTTCCTCCGAACTTGATGTATTGCGTCCCACTGCGGCCGAGGTGGGGAAGGCCTATCGGATAGATGACGCCACCGGTCGGTACGTGGTGTTTCTTAAGAATGCTTTCCCGCGTCATCTCGATCTTCTCGGGATGCGTATTGTCCTCGATTGCGCCCACGGTGCGGCATACAAGGTTGCGCCTGCTGTATTTGAGGAACTCGGTGCCGAGGTGATCCAACTCGGGGTGTCTCCCGACGGCACCAACATCAATGCAGGGTGTGGCTCCCTCTATCCTGAGGTTATATCACAGGCAGTCAAGGAGCACAGAGCAGATGTCGGGATAGCTCTGGACGGCGATGCGGATCGGGTTATTTTTGTGGATGAAAACGGACGCGAGGTTGACGGCGATCACATAATGGCAATCTGCGCCTCCTATCTCCAAGAGCAGGGCGAACTGGAGCACAACACACTGGTGACTACAGTGATGAGCAATATGGGGCTGGATATCGCCATGCAGAAGCGGGGAGTTGAGGTGGTGAAAACTGCCGTAGGTGACCGTTATGTGCACGAACAGATGCTCAAACATGGGTATAACTTCGGCGGTGAGCAATCCGGGCATATGATTTTTTCGGACTACAATACCACCGGGGACGGTACCCTTTCCGCATTGCAGGTGTTGCGTATTATGCGTGAAAAGAGCCAGCCCCTATCTGAATTGGCAGGTATAATGACTGCTCTGCCGCAGGTTATGCTGAATGTTCGCGTAGCCGAAAAAAAAGATATCAGTCAGATACCTGAAGTACAGGAAGTGATCCAGAAGTGTGAAACAGAACTTGGAGACAAGGGTCGCCTGCTGATCCGCTATTCCGGTACCGAGCCACTGTTGCGTATCATGCTCGAAGGGCCAACGCGCGCAGGAATTCAGGCGATGGCAGATGAGGTTGCCGCGCAGGTTATTGAATCTCTCGGAGGGCCGCAGAAATGATGGCAGCACGGCTAGGGGTGAATATTGATCATGTTGCTACTATTCGTCAGGCACGCGGAGGCACTGAGCCAGATCCAGTGTCAGCAGCAGTTATTGCTGAACTCGCTGGAGCTGATAGTATAACAGTACATTTGCGCGAGGATCGGCGCCACATTCAGGATAGGGATGTGCGTCTCCTGCGTCAGACTCTGCAGACCCCCATGAATCTGGAGATGGCAGCCACACATGAAATGGTGGGCATTGCATGCGAACTCAAGCCCCACAGTGTCACCCTGGTGCCGGAGAAGCGCCGTGAATTGACTACCGAAGGCGGCCTTGACGTCGTGGGCCATGCTGACATGCTCCGCCCCAACATAGTTCAATTGCAACAGGCCGGGGTGAACGTGAGTCTGTTTGTGGATCCCGACCCGGATCATATTGAATGCGCTGCCGCCCTGGAAGTAGAGGCGATTGAAATTCATACCGGAACCTACTGTAATGCGCAGAGTGTGAAGGAGCGCGAAGCGGAGCTCGAAGAGATTGCCGCCGCTATCGCTCTGGGACAGGCGAAAGGTTTGCAGGTAAATGCAGGGCATGGGCTGAACTACAGGAATGTGCAGGCGGTCGTGGCTCTGGGTGGAATTGCGGAATACAATATCGGCCACAGTATAATTTCCCGTGCGGTATTGGTAGGGCTTGAGCGCGCCGTACGTGAAATGAAAGCACTGCTTCACGGGGATGTTTACTAGTACATCATGGCTGTCGCTGGCTTAGGTACCGATATTGTACGCGTAGAGCGCTTTGCCGAGTTTGTAGCGCGTAATAATCGCGGGGTGCTGGAGCGCTTGTTTACCCGCGCCGAGCTGGATTACGCCTTGCCCAGACGCCAGGCGGCAGAGCACCTGGCGGCACGTTTTGCAGCCAAAGAGGCCTTTCTGAAGGCCCTCGGAACCGGATTGCGCGAGGGTTTGTCGTGGCACGATATGGAGGTATGCAAGGATCACTATGGGGCTCCATCCCTTAAACTATCCGGAGGTGCAGAGCAACTGTTTCTCGCGCGCTCGATGCATGCAGTGTTTCTCTCATATTCCCACGAACGCGAATATGCCGTTGCCACGGTAGTACTGGAGGTATTATGAAACTGGTAACCGCAGAACAGATGCGCAACATGGATAGCTGTGCCGTTGAAACCTACGGCATACCCTCAATAGTCCTGATGGAAAATGCAGGTCGTAGCGCGGCTGAGATTATTCACGGACGTTATTTCAGACCGACTATGCAGCGTGCCCTTATATTCAGTGGCAAAGGAAACAACGGTGGTGACGGGTTTGTGATTGGTCGCCACCTGCAGATTCGCGGTTGGGAAGTGCAGGTCGTCGTGCTGGCTGAAGCTGAAAAGATTCAGGGTATTGCCGCAGACAATCTCAAGGTTTTGCAGCGGTCCGGAATTGAGCTTTCCTTTGCACCGGATGCCGAGCGTCTCAATTCCCTCTTCCCCACGCTGTGTCAGACAGGCACGCTGATTGTGGATGCGATGTTCGGCAATGGGCTGACCTCTGCAATACGCGGACACTATCTTGATGCCCTGCGCTGGATCAACTCAAGTTCAGGCCCGGTAGTTGCGGTGGATATGCCTTCCGGGGTTGACGCCAGTAGTGGCGCGATTCTGGGTGAAACGGTTAAAGCCGATTGTTCCATAAGCTTTGCCTGCGCCAAGGTGGGGCAGGTGAGTGCTCCCGCGTACAGCGTCGGGGGGGATTTGTTGGTGGCAGATATCGGCATGCCTCACGTTTTGAGTACTTCTGTCTCAGATGCACTCCTGTTTGTCGATGCCGATGAAGCGCGTC
This sequence comes from Desulfuromonadaceae bacterium, assembly GCA_046482505.1. Lineage (GTDB taxonomy): Bacteria > Desulfobacterota > Desulfuromonadia > Desulfuromonadales > Desulfuromonadaceae > JAIVHC01. Next base: position 3,763 of record JAWOFA010000149.1, read on the forward strand.
GCCTGCTCCCCAGCCGCCATGGGGATTCGCATAAGGGCACTTGCGGCCACAGCCTCATCATGGCCGGCACCCCGGGCAAAGGGGGCGCAGCACAAATGGCCGCACATGCGTGTGTGCGCGCTGGGAGCGGATTGACAACCCTTGTCGTGCCTCAACAGGTGCAGCACAGCATTGCCGGCCATATACCTGAAGTGATGACCCAAGCCATACCCGATTCCAAGAGCTGGAATCCAGCGTTGTTGCCGGAGTTGGAACGGCTATGGCAGGAGCGCAGCGTCGTTGCTGCAGGCCCTGGCCTGGGACAGGAACCTGAGTGTATTGAGATGGTGCAAAAGATGGTAGGGCAATGCTCCGCGCCCCTGGTTCTCGATGCCGATGCCCTTAATGCGATAGCTGCTGCCCCTGAAGTACTTGCACAGCGCTCGCCGGAGATGACGGTAATTACCCCGCACCCGGGCGAGATGGCTCGTCTGTGTGGCATTGACACGCGTCAGGTTCAGGAACAGCGCATTCAGACGGCGCAGGAGTTTGCCGAACGCCACGGGGTTGTCGTAGTATTAAAGGGAGCGCGCAGCGTGATTGCAGATCCGCAAGGCAATGTGCGGATAAACTCCAGTGGTAATCCTGGCATGGCGAGTGGTGGAATGGGAGATATCCTCACCGGAGTTATCGCTGCATATATTGCCCAGGGCCTTGCGCCCCTTGATGCAGCAACGCTGGGGGTATACGTCCACGGCAGGGCTGCCGATCTGTGTGCGCATCAATTCGGCCCGGCCGGATACTCAGCCACGAATGTGGCAGATAACCTTGCCGGAGTATGGCAGGAGCTCGAATCGGTATCTTAAAGCATAACCCAGCATATAACATCAGGAGATGACCCCTATGGCAAATGCCCGTGATATTATGACTACTAAGGTTGTAAGCGTAGAACCGCAAACATCTCTACAGGATTTCAGCACCATGCTCGAAGAGTCAGGCTTTAGCGTGCTGCCGGTAGTTAATCCGGATAATACTCTGTACGGCATTATCTCTGCTACCGATCTGGTTGAGAGTGATCGCCCTCTGCATATCCCCACCGTGATATCGATTTTTGATTGGGTGCTGTATCTGGAAAGCGAGAAAAACTTCTCCGAGCAGGTGAAAAAGATTTGCGCTCAGACCGTAGGAGAAATATGCACAACGGAAGTTGTCACCTGTGGGCCGGATACATCGGAATCAGAGGTGGCTGAACTCATGGTAAAGCATAAAGTTCATTTGATTCCTGTGCTGGAAGAAAGCAAACTCATAGGTGTTGTTGGGCGTCTGGATATTGTGCGCAGCATGGGAGGCAGGTCTGACAGCGGAGCAAGTGCTTGATACTTTTAACTTTTACCAGCAATAATGAAGCGCAGACTCGACGCTTTGGCGCTGAGCTCGGACGTATGCTTGAACCGGGGTCGCTGGTATTGTTGCGGGGTGAGCTAGGGGCGGGTAAAACCTGTCTCAGCGGTGCTATTGCCCACGGTGCGGGCGTGAGTACGGACACAGCCATCACCAGCCCGACTTACACCCTGATGCAGGAGTATCAGGGGCGGTGCCCTATCTATCACTTTGATCTATATCGCCTTGCGGAACCGGATGAGCTTCTGGAACTCGGGTTTGATGAGTATCTTCATGGCGCTGGGATTGCCCTGGTTGAATGGCCCGAACGCTATCCCGAGTTGAAGGAGAACGCCTTAAGGCTGACCCTCTCATGGGAAGGGGAATATGTTCGCACCCTGAGCTGTGAAGCGCTGGGTGACTTCCCTCGGCTGCATGCACAGCTATGCCATGATATCGCCCATAAATGGGGCTGTTAAATAAGCATATCCAGTGCAATCACCTCCCTCTTCGGCGTTTATCATACGCCTCAGGTGCTAAAAGGTTTTGACCGCAGGGTAAAATATTGTTACATATTGCTTGCTGTGTCGCTAAGATAAAAGGTATTTGATTCTTTTTCAACTATACGCAGCATTTGGTATACGCATAACATGCATGAGCTTGAATACGTATAATAGCTTATTGCGGAAGTGTTGCCATCTGCACTTGCGGGTGGAAATCTTCTGAGGAGGACAGAAAATAATGGCTCTGGTTGTACAGAAATATGGCGGAACTTCCGTAGGAACAATTGATAAAATTCGCAATGTCGCTAAGCGCGTTGCACGCACGCATGATGATGGCAATGATGTCGTTGTGATTGTATCGGCCATGTCGGGTGAAACCAATAAACTCGTAGCGTTGGCCAACGAAATGTGCGAATTTCCAAGCGAGCGTGAATACGATGTGCTGGTTTCCACCGGTGAACAGGTGACCATCGCTCTGTTGTCCATGTGTCTCCAATCCATGGGGTATAAGGCCAAGAGCTACCTCGGACACCAGATTCCTATCCTGACCGATAGTGCATCATCCAAGGCTCGTATCAAAGAGATCGGGCAGGATAATATCCGGCAGGATCTTAACGGCGGCAGTATTGTTGTGGTAGCCGGATTTCAGGGGATTGACGCTGAAAACAACATCACCACCATGGGTCGAGGCGGTTCTGACACCTCGGCTGTAGCGGTAGCTGCTGCTCTGAAAGCGGATGTGTGTGAAATCTATACCGATGTTGACGGGGTGTATACCACTGACCCACGCATCGTGGAAAATGCTAAAAAGATTGAAAAGATTACGTACGACGAAATGTTGGAAATGGCATCCCTGGGTGCCAAGGTGCTGCAGATCCGTTCCGTCGAGTTTGCCAAGAAATATGGTGTAGTGGTTCATGTGCGTTCCAGCTTTAACGATAATCCCGGTACGCTGGTGCTAAAGGAGGATTCAGATATGGAGACCGTACTGGTTTCAGGTGTTACCTACAGTAAGGACGAAGCGAAGATTTCAGTGTTGCAGATACCGGATAAGCCCGGGGTGGCAGCGAGCATTTTTACCCCCCTTTCCGATGCGAATATCACTGTTGATGTAATTATCCAGAACGTATC
>JAWOFA010000041.1:0-38694 GCA_046482505.1 Desulfuromonadaceae bacterium
GGGTCAGCTGGAGACATTTGTAACTCAATTGAAGGAACAGGCCCCACCCCTGGCGGTTATCGATCATATCGAATATCAGGAGGCAGCGCCTTTAACGGCAAAAGGGTTCTCCATTGTCGAATCCCGGCAAGCGGGTGCCAAGCAGGTAACCCTCCCCCCGGATGTAACCATCTGCGCCGATTGCGAACAGGAACTGCTGGATCCTTCTGACCGCCGCTATTTGTACCCTTTCAACAATTGCACCAACTGCGGGCCGCGCTATACCATCATCGAGGCCCTTCCATATGATCGGCACAACACCTCAATGAAACCCTTCCCGCTGTGCGACGACTGCCTGAAGGAATATAAAAATTCCGCTGATCGCCGCTATCATGCTGAAGCAACCAGTTGCCCACAGTGCGGTCCTCAACTGCAACTGACAACGTCAAAGGGGGTATCGATTGAGAGCGCTGATCCCGTGCGCTGGATTGCGGATAAAATCAGCGCCGGTGCCATTGTAGCGGTTCAGGGTGTAGGTGGTTTTCACCTGGTATGCGATGCCTTAAATAAGCAAGCCATTGAATTATTACGCCAGCGTAAACGGCGCCCGGCAAAACCATTCGCGGTGATGGTTAAAGACATGCGCATGGCACGTCAATACGGGGTATTCAATGGTCACAATGCTGCCCTAATCCAAAGCGTTCAGCGTCCGGTTGTTATTGTCCCCGCCAGCGCACAGTGCCCTCCCCAGATCAGCGCCGGCCTGGATAGAGTAGGGTTGTTTCTCCCCTATACTCCCTTACACCAGATCCTCTTCCATTATCTTGACCATCCTGTTGTGGCAACCAGCGCCAATGTTTCTGACGAGCCGATCATCACAAATGTCCAGGATCTGTCAAACCTACTGGGTAACGTAGTGGACTATGTACTGGCGTTTAATCGCCGGATAGTGAACGGTTGTGACGACAGCGTCGTTACTACTGTAGGGGAACAGCTCTTAACCCTGCGCAGGGCCCGAGGTTATGCGCCAACCAGGGTCGACCTTCCCGCGGCGCTCAGCTGCAAGGTGCTGGCGGTGGGTGCGGGCCTGAAAAACTGTATCGCCATGGGGTGGGGGAAACAGGTCATTGTAAGTCCACATGTCGGCAACATTCAAAGCCCGGGTTCTGAAGACTATTTTGTCAAAACCATCGACACCTTTAAACAAATGTATGACTTTGAGCCGGAACTGATTGTACACGACCTCCATCCAGACTATCTCCCCACCCGTTGGGCCAGAGAGCAGAACATCCCATGCAAAGGGGTACAACACCACTATGCTCATGCCCTCTCCGCCATGATTGATTGCGGCATAGACCTTGACAAAGAGATTGCTGCTGTATGCTGGGATGGGAATGGCTATGGAGATGACGGTACGGTCTGGGGCGGCGAGTTTCTCCACTGCTCATATCACGACTATCACCGTTTTGCCCACTTCATGCCTTTTCGCCTGCTAGGGGCCGAAAAAGCGGTTAAAGAACCCCGGCGTGTCGCCCTGAGCCTGCTGTTTGACCTCTATGGCGAGCAGGCCCTGACACTTAACAATCACACCCTGAACGCCTTCAGCAGCGATGAGTTACAAGTCCTTTATCGGATGCACTGCAAGGGACTGAATTCCCCCTTTACCTCCTCTGCCGGACGACTATTCGACGCCGTGGCATCGCTACTGGGAATCAGGCAGACAATATCCTACGAAGGGGAAAGCGGCATGCTGATGGATCAGTATTACGATAAAAACCTTTGTTTCAGTTATCCTTTTACATATAAGGGTAGGCAAATCAAATGCGCATCCGCTATTATGCAACTGGCATCGGAACGGGATTCTGTTAGAGGAGTCACAGGCTACGTTAATATGCTGGCAAACATTATTATTGAGATTTTAACATCCGGCGGCTACCGCGAAGCAGTTCTGTGTGGAGGTGTATTCCAAAATGTCCCGCTGGTTTACCGCTTGATGTGGGCGGCGGAAAAAGCAAATATAAAGCTGCATCTGCCGCGCCGTATTCCAGTTAATGATGGCGGTATCGCTCTTGGACAGATCGCCTCTACAGTGGCGATTGACTGAATAAAAATTTACGGCAGTGGGTATTTTCTGCAAAACATATAAGATGGCTAAGATGCCATCAACTTTAAGATAATCAGAAGGTGTAAAACATGTGTCTCGCCATACCCTCACAGATTACTAGCATTGATACTGAAACCGCCATGGCAACTATTGACACCATGGGAGTCTCCCGAACTGCCAACCTGGGGCTGATTGAGGGAGATGTCAGCATCGGCGACTGGGTGCTGGTGCACGTCGGCATTGCCATGACCAGAATCGATGAAAAAGATGCCCTTGAAACCTTGAACCTGTATGATGAGATGATAAAAGCGGATATGGAACATGAGGCGTCCGAAGGTGGGAACGGTGTCCTGAATGCTGAGAGCTGAACAACTGTACAGCGCGTTGCGTGATCCGGACAAAATTCATGCAATCCAACGAATAATGGATCGCCTGATGCAGAATTTCACCCGTCCCGTTCGGATCATGGAGGTCTGCGGCGGGCATACCCATACCATAGTCAAATACGGGCTGGATCAGCTTCTACCAGAGAAAGTGGGTTTCATTCACGGTCCGGGATGCCCCGTGTGTGTATTGCCGAAACATAGGATTGATGCCGCGCTGCAACTGGCAGCAAGGACGGATACGATTCTGGTCACCCTCGGCGACATGCTCAGGGTACCCGGGTCACAAGGATCACTTCAACAGGCAAGAGCCACCGGCTGCGACATCCGTGTAGTGTACTCCCCCCTTGACGCCCTTAGCATTGCACAGGAAAACCCGGATCAAAGTGTGGTCTATTTCGCGATTGGCTTTGAAACCACCGCACCAATGACAGCCCTACTCATTGAGCAGGCACGGAACCGGCAACTTGCCAATCTCTTTTTCCACATAAACCATGTACTGATCCCTCCGGCCATGGAGTTGATTCTGGCAAAACCGGGGTGCCGTGTGGATGCGTTTATCGCGCCCGGACATGTCAGTGTAATAACCGGAAGTGACATCTTTAAACCAATCGCTTATCGATTTAAAAAACCCCTGGTCATTTCAGGTTTTGAGCCCGTGGACATCATGGCTTCCGTAGAACGCATCCTGAGGCAATTACATCAGTGTGAGGCCAAAGTGGAAAACACTTATTCCCGCTCTGTTAACAGCGAAGGCAATCCCAAAGCACAAACGTTGATGGAGCGCTACTTTGAACCTCGAGCGACTTTTTTATGGCGCGGAATTGGGGCTATCCCCAATTCGGCATTACAATTACGCCCCGAATATGCCGCTTTGGATGCTGAAGTACGCTTTGCTGACGACTGTCCAGCGCCAGCAACGGAGTCTGATCACGGCTGTATATGTGGAGCAATTCTCACCGGTGAGGCACAGCCCCGCGAATGTCCCCTGTTCAGCCATCAGTGCACCCCGACAAACCCGCAAGGCAGCTGTATGGTAAGCAATGAAGGAGCTTGCGCTGCGTATTATAAATACCGGAGGGATCAATGAGTGAGAGAATTCTGCTCTCCCACGGCTCTGGAGGGCTGGAAAACCACCACCTTATTCAGGAGATGTTTGTCGATGCTTTTAGCAATCCAACCCTGTGCGCCATGGATGATGCCGCAGTTCTGCAGATGGGCGCCATGGCCGTCAGCACCGACAGCTTTACCGTAACACCGCTGTTTTTCCCCGGAGGAGACATCGGCAAGCTCGCCATTGCCGGCACGACCAATGATGTCGCCATGCGCGGTGCGCAACCACAATATCTCAGTGCGGCCTTTATCCTTGAAGAGGGGCTGGAGCTCGACGTTTTACGCCGGGTGGTGGCGAGCATGAGTGCTGAACTTGCTATCTGTGGAGCCAGTATTGTCACCGGCGACACCAAGGTGGTGCCCAGGGGAGCAGTGGACCGGATGATAATCAATACCACCGGATTTGGTCGCATGATAAAGGATTGCTCCGTGGCCCACATCAAGCCGGGGGACCATATCATCGTCTCTGGTCCTATCGCCCGGCATGGAGCCTGCATCTATGCAGAGCGCGAGGAGATAGCCATCAACGGTCTCATCTCTGATTGTTGCACCCTCTGGCCGGCGGTCAAAACCCTGTTGCATGCTGACTTGAGTATTCATGCCATGCGTGATGCTACCCGGGGTGGGCTCAGTGCCGTGCTCAACGAGTGGGCTCTGCAGACCGGGTATAATCTTATGGTGCAGGAAAGAAGCATCCCGATGACGAAACAGGTCGAGGGTTTTGCGGAACTGCTCGGCATTGATCCCTACATCCTGGCCTGCGAGGGGGTATTTGTTTTGGCCGTCGAGCCCCAGGACAGCTCAAAGGTGGTCGAGCTGCTACACCAGGAAGGACACAACAGTGCCGCTCTTATTGGCACGGTGAAAGAGAGAGAAGGAACAGATAAAAAGCCTCAGGTCATCCTGCACTCTGCATACAACACCCAACGTCTGATGGAATTCCCGTCAGGAGAAATACTACCCAGGATCTGCTGAAGCATGAAATTGCGTAATTGCTGTTATACTGAAGAGTATAATCAGTTATAAGGCACTATTCTCTCATTTACTGCAGTATAGACTTTCACAAATACACAAGCCTCCTTGTCGCACAAGAACAACCTCCTCAACGAACTGGATACTTACGGTGCAGCGGAAATAAATCGAGGAGGATAAAGTATCCCTCCTCTTCCCCGCTGAAATTCACAGCGCTCAAGTTTGACGTTGAAACCTGGGAGCGTTCCACGATAGGTAGTCCTCGAAGGATTTCAGCTCTCTTGGCTGAGGGGTTGATTCACTTCTTTCTGCCACCTGTAACTCAGGCTCTCCTGTGGGCACACATCTACACATGTACCGCAGTTCCAGCATTGACTATCTTCCCCTTCGCCCTGTTGTGGTTCCAGCCCCAGTGGGCAGCTGTGGTCACATTGACCGCAATGCACGCAGGAAGACGGATCCACAATCACCCGCAGTCTGCGTCTGCGCCCGAGAATGGCAAGCAGGGCTCCGAGAGGACACAGATAGCGGCAGTAAAAGCGCCGGGTCACAAGATTCATCCCCAGCACTCCGACAACAATCAGAACCTCAAGCGCCAGAGTGTGAAAAAACACCAGGCGCATCATCTCTCGCCCAACCAGACCAGGTGGTGACATGAATACAAAAATCGGTGCTCCAATTACAAGGCTCAGAAGGAGTTCACCGATCAGGGCAAACCAGAGGATCTGCCGGGGCAGTAACCAGTGATCCTTCTTTTGTTTGCCCCTCCTCAGTAGGCCTCCTGCTCTGTCGCTCAGATCAGAGAGATAGTGTATCGGACATATCCAGCCACAGAAGACCCTGCCACACAGTAATGCGAGGGTTACCGGTATCAGCATCCCCACCAGCAGCGGTGCATAGATATCGCGGGTCACAAGGATGCGCTCCAGCCCTTCCAACGGGGAGACAAACCACAGATCTCCAAAACTGATGGATTGATACCATCCCTGAATAAAGTGGAACTTGAGATAGAAATTCAGCAGTGGAATCGACACCAGCAGCGCAAAGGATGCGGTCTGCACACTCAGGCGCCAGAAACTCCAGCTACGCTGGTGCAACCATTTCATGCATTATCTCCTGCGGCTGATGCAGGTTCAGGCAGGGTAAATTCACGCGCGTAAACCGGCTCGATGTTTATCGCCTTGCCTCCCTTGTCTCTGGTTACCGGACAGGCATGGGTACAGATGCCGCAGCCGGTGCAGTGTTCTTCATCCACAACCGGCTTGAAATCATTCAGATGAATGGCTTTGTCCATAAAGGGACATACACTGTAACAGGTGCGACACAGGATTTTTTTATCCCATGAAAGACAGGTGTGCCGGTCGATCACCGCCATCCCCATGCGGGTTTTTTTCTGGGATACACGCTGCAATGCTCCGGTAGGACATACGACCACGCACTTCATACACAGATAACAGGGGATTGTTTCCACCCTGATAATAGGCGTGCCCGCATTAACGCCATTGCGGATATCCAGAGGTTCGATACACAGGTAGGGGCACACCTCAACACAGCGCCCGCAGCGAATACAGGTGCCGGCAAAATGCTCTTCGGTCACGGCTCCAGGCGGACGCAGAATATTGATATCCACGGGATAGTTGTATAATCGCCGCGCCGTAGCTGTAGCCGGAGCCAAGAGCAAGCCGATAAGGGTGTTGCGCAGAAATACCCGCCTTCCTGCTGAAAAATTCATGCCAGCTTGAACTTACGCTTCTTAAACGGACGTTGCGGAACAATCTCACCGCGTTCAATTTTTTCCACTTCATCTTCGGCATGCAGATACACAGCTCCAACATTCAGAACATTGACGAGCCCCTCAACCTCCTTAACAATATCTTCCATCAGATCCGAGGTTTCCGATTCAATGACTGCAATGATGTTTCCCTGCTTGTCGCTTCCGTGAACTTCAACTCCCGTCATTCTGTCCAGATGCTCGGCAACTTCACGGCTCTCTTCCGGCAGGGTATTAACCACAAAACCACCTATCGGCATATATAGTCTCCTCTCAGAGGGTGAAGGAGGAGCGCTCCTCGCCCTCCTCCTTCACCCTCTATTTCAATTTTCAAGGCTATTCATCCAGCTGGGTGATATAAGGCTTCAAGTTCTTAGGCCCGGATATACGGTGCGCCCGGCAGGCGCAGATCTTGAACTCCGGTTCCTTGGACCCGGGGTCATACGCATCATTGCAGACCTTGTTGATCATGCGATCTTCATGCATATCGTGCCAATAGGCAAACAACATCCCCTCCATGGGGCCTTCCATCACCTTGGCCGGCATCTGCACTTTGCCACGCCGCGATTCAATCTCCACCATGTCGTTGGGTTTAACACCCATGCGTGCCGCATCACGTGGATTTATCTCTACAAAAGAATATGGATTGGCACGTAGAAGTTCAGGTACTCGCCCTGTCATGCTGGTGGTGTGCCAGTGATCAATTATACGTCCGGTGGAAAGATACAGGGGATAATCAGCATCAGGCTCTTCAGCAGCACCCACGTAAGGCCGGCTCCAGACCCAGAGTTTTCTGTCCGGGTGCGCATGCCCGTAGAACTGATACGGTTTATCATCTTTGGCTCTCTCTTCAGCCAGAGGGTCGCTGCCGCGCACAAATTTCATCACAGTGCCGCCGGTAAGAGCAAATTCCCTGGTAGGGGCAGGCCACTGGACCCCATCCTTCATCTGCTCCAGAACCTCATAGGTGGCACCCCGCAGGTCGTTATCCTGACCTTTAGTCAGCTTCTGGATGTATTCATCCCATACAGCTTTAGGCAGTTCATAATCGGGCTCTTTATCGAGAAACGGCTCTACACATTTTCGGATAACCGGATCATTTAGCTCTTTGGCGAGACGCAGGGCCCATTCACGCACAATCCATACCTCGGGCATAGCTTCGCCCGGGGCATCTACCGCCTTTGTCGTCAACTGAGAGCGACGTTCGGTACAGCCATAAACCCCCGTCTTTTCAAAGTGAAACGCCGTGGGGAGAATCAGATTGGCGCACTCCGTGGTCTTGGTAGGGAAGATATCCGTGCACACCATAAACACATCATCAGACTGCATCCCCTTGCGGTACGGAGTCACATTGGGCAGACTCTGCGCCGGGCTGGTGCAGTTGATCCAGATGGCGCGGATCTTCTTCTCATTTACCGCCTCGAACATCGCCATGGTGTGATAGCCGGGCTTGGGCGGGATGCGGTTGCGCGGAATCCCCCACAGATCTTCCACTTCATGGCGCATCTTCTCATTTGCTACAGGGCGATGTGCCGGCAGGATGTGACACAGGCCGCCCCCCTCGCGAACCCCTCCGCAGGCATTGGGCTGGCCGGTGAGGGAAAGACTGTCCGCCCCGGGTTTGCAAAGTTGCCCAGTGAGGATATGCAGGTTGTGGATTAGGTTATTGGCCCATACCCCCTGCTTGCGCTGGTTTATCCCCATACACCACATGCTCAGACTTCCCTGCGAAGTGGCGAACCAGCGCGCGGCCTTGCGGATATCTTCCGGGGTTATATTCCCACCACAGATCTTGGCCGCCTTTTCCGGGGTGTACTCGGAAATACTCTGTTTAAAGCCATCCAGGTCAAGCTCTTTGCCATCTTTGCCCACCTTGAATACTGCGTAGTTATTGATGAACTTTTCGTCGTGGAGTTCTTCATCAATAATCACATATGCCATGGCATTCATAAGCGCCATATCCGTGCCGGGACGGAACTGCATATGCATGTCCGCAATCCGGGAAGTTGCGGAGATGCGCGGATCGGCATTGATAACTTTCACTTTATCCGGATTGTCCATCTTTTGGCGCATGACGCGACGGAAGAATACCGGATGTGCTTCGGCCATGTTACTCCCGATAATGAACATGCAGTAGCTACGCTCGATATTCGCATAGCCTCCAATGGGTTCATCGGCGCCGAACGAGGTCATATATCCACCTACGGCGCTCGCCATGCACAGGCGGGGATTTCCTTCAACGTTGTTGGTCTTCAGCCCGCCGCGCATCACCTTTTGAAATATGTAGGTCTCTTCGGTCTGACACTGACCGGAACCATAGTAGGCGGTGGAATCATTGCCGTACTTGCGCACGGACTCGGCAAATTTTTTCGCGGCTATATCCAGCGCTTCATCCCAACTTATCTCTTTGAAGGGCTGGTTCTTACGTTCCCGATACAGTGGTTTTTTCAAACGCTCAGGATGCTGCATCATTTTATAGAACAACATCCCTTTCATGCACAGATAGCCATAGTTGGTGCGCGCATCAGGTACGCCGCGCAGTGCTACCGGACGCCCGTTTTTCACCCCCATATCAAGGCGACATCCCACTCCACACAGACGACAGGTGCCCCGCACCCATTTGTCTGCATCCGCCGCTTGCGCTTCACTGTTATGCGCAAAGGGCAGATTTATCCCCACATAGGAGGCTGCAGTCAACGCTGCGGAACGCTTGATAAAATCCCTTCTGCTTAAACTCATCTCACCCTCCTTTAATGACCTTTAAATGTATGATTCAGATGACAGTTCCAGCATGGGGTCTCATCACCGTAATCTTGAGCTTCGCGTGCATGGCACATGGAGCAATTACTTACAGCGGGAACCTTATACATATCCTCATATGTTCCATGGCACTGATAGCATTTGACGTTACCGATGCCATGTGAGGAATTGTACCACTCGGTATAAATCTGCGGAGTAACATCCTTGTGACACTCAAAGCAAGGACGCAGTTTTTCTTGTTCTGACAGAGGTGGATGCTGCGCTGCAACCGACACATCGCTGGGAGTAGAGTCGGATGTCATGCCATTTTCGCTCGCACAATCTTTGCCTCCTGAAATTGCACTGCTCGCTACCAGCATTAATATTACAGCACCAGTAAATATAACTGAACATAACTTTTCCACTGATTACCTCCCCTATACTCTGCTAGTTATCGACGATCTAACTGCTGTCTAAATCAAACACATCATATATCAAACCTTCGCCGCTTGGTCCCTGAAACGGAATTGCAAAACTACTCAACTAGTGTGCAACATTGAAAATGGTGTCACATACCCTTTCAAACATCCTTTTCTACCCGGTAAAATTTTTATGTGTTCACTTGAAATAAATGCAATATCTAGCACTCAAATCTAGCGCCAAATAAAAGACTGTCAACAGCTGCGAAGTGAAAAATCGTACAATACTTATCTATTCAGCGTGTTGCTTAATCTGTCATGCAAAGCATAAATCCCAAGAATTGATGTACGCGAAATTCATAAAACAAGTATCCCATCTGATGTAATTGCCCATTTCAAGGGACGCATAAACCCATCCGCGGCAACAAAAGTCCGTTCAAATAGACACAGCCACCTCACTGATTATCACATTGAATAGGTACAACAAATGGTGCAAACACTTATCCACCTCCAGAAGAAGGTTATAGTTCATAATAAAAAAGGCACCCCCAGACGGAGGTGCCAATACAAATAAATAAAACGTAAATTAAGATTTAAAAGCTATTACTTGATGCCAGCGGCTTCCTCGAGCATTGCAGTTGTAATAGACTTCGGACGCTCGATAGCGTAGCCGAGAGCGCGGTCCCAAGTAATGTTAGCGAGGCAGCCGAGTGCACGGCCTACGCCGAAGAGGACAGTGTAGAAGTCGTACTCGGTAATGCCATAGTACCACTGGATAACACCGGACTGGGCATCAACGTTAGGCCAGGGGTTCTTGGCTTTGCCCTGCTCTTCGAGAATAGCCGGAGTCACGTCGTAGATCATGCTGATGAGTTTGAACAGCGGATAATCCTTGAGGCCCGGAGTGTTGAGGCAGAACTCACGCTGTGAAGTGTAACGGGGGTCTGTCTTACGCAGAACGGCATGGCCGTAACCGGGGATAACCTGACCTTTGTTAAGTGTGTCCCACAGAGCCTTCTTGAGCCCCTCTTCTGTCGGCAGCTCGCCGCCCAGAGATGCCATGAAGTTCTGGGTCCAGCCGAGAACCTCCTGGTTTGCCAGACCGTGGAGAGGGCCAGCGAGACCATTGATACCAGCAGAGTATGCATAGTAAGCATCGGACAGAGCTGAAGCTACCAGGTGAGTGGTATGCGCAGATACGTTACCGGACTCATGGTCAGAGTGAAGGATGAAGTACATACGTGCAACATCCTTGTAGTCCTCGCACTGACCCAGCATGTGCGCAAAGTTACCGCCCATGTCGAGCTCAGGATCGGCCGCGATATGGGTGTCACCTTTGTACTTCATACGATAGATGTAAGCAGCAAGGGGGCCGAGCTTGGCCATCAGATTGCTGGAGTCTTCCAGCATATCTTCCCAGCAGGTCATCTTGTTGAAGTTGCCCTCATTGTAGTTCTTAGCAAATACAGACTCACGCTGCATCGCCAGAATACCTGAAGAGAACATAACCATCGGATGAGAATCACGTGGCAGGGCACGCAGGATGTCGATCACATACTCTGGAAGCTGGGAACGCTCTTTCCAGTCCTCCACAATTTCAAGGGTCTGCTCCATAGTCGGTACATCACCGGTAAGAAGCAGATACCAGAATGCCTCAACATAGGGGTATTCACTACCCGGTACTTTAGGCAGAGCTTCGAATGTCTCAGGGATGGTCATGCCACGGAAGCGGATACCTTCCATGGGGTCGAGGTAGGAGATGTCTGTTACGAGGCACTTTACGCCACGTGCGCCACCGATTGCCTGGGCGATGGTTACATCACCCAACTTCACATCACCGTGCTCTTTAACGAGCTTGACGGTACGCGGGCGATGCTCATCGATCTTTTTCTTTAAAACTTCTTTTAGCTGTTTTGACATACTACTCTCCTTATAATGGAATTAAAACTGGTGGCTCTAACCACCATCCAACAACATAGGCCCGATCTTCGGATGTCCCCCGACACCGTATCGACCCAAGCCTCAACCTACAGTGAGACAATAAAACAAAAAAAATACAGTTAAACAAGCGCAATCGAAAAATTGTGACGAAATAACATGCTTAACCAATCGGTTCTTCACCGGCACGCTGTCTATTATTGCTTAAGCATCAACACTTATGGCAGTATCTCAGGACAGCGTATTTCGATCCGGCTGACCATATGCATGAGGATTATGCTCGGCAGTTGCAATAAGAGGCGAAACCACAACTCATGCGATTCCAGTTAAAACTGCTTTCTCATGTTGCATTCACTCAGGTTACTTTCTAACTCTGTTTTATGTTTATAACAAAGTGGCTGAGAAAGCGTCAAGGTTATTTTTGTATACAGTATTCAATTTTCGTCCTTGCCTGACCCGATCTACTACAGCTTTTCCAGAGGGGTTATAACAGGATTAGACGTTTCCATTTTACCCTATAACATACTGCGTATTCGTGGTAGATTGACCGTTTATTATGTGTAATAAGTTATCTCTTGCTGGTTTACAAATAGGGCGCATCCCATTAAAGAACAATGTTTTACTAGCTCCGATGGCTGGGATAACCAATTCAAGCTATCGCCAGATACATAAGCGTGCCGGGGCTGGTCTGGTTTTTTCCGAAATGATCAGCGCCAACGGAGTTATCCGCGATGGTAAACGCACCCTTGAACTTGCCGATCACCAAGACATTGAACGCCCCTTTGCTTTGCAGCTTTTTGGCGATGACCCCGAAGTGATGGCGCAGGCGGCACAGCTCTGCAGCTCTATGGCAGACATACTCGACATAAACATGGGGTGCCCGGTCAAGAAAGTAATCCGCTCCGGTGCCGGGAGCGCACTAATGACCTCCCCCAGGCGCGCCGGTGCTATAATGGCTGCAGTGCGTAAGGTGAGCAACCTGCCTCTGAGCATAAAGATCCGCTCCGGGTGGGACCAGGAGCGACGCAACTTTATTGAATTGGGGCAGATTGCGGAACAGGAGGGAGTAGACGCTATCACCCTTCATCCACGCACGCGTAGCCAGGGATTCGGCGGCTATGCCCAGTGGGATGACATTGCAACCCTGAAACAGGCATTGAATATTCCGGTTGTGGGCAGTGGAGATATTTATACCCCGGCGGACGCCATGAACATGCTGGAACGCACCGGATGCGATGGGGTTATGATCGGTAGAGGCGGGTATGGCAATCCGTGGTTGATACAAAACATCCTGGCAAGACAGCGTGGTGAGGCCGAGCACATCCCAACTCGTGCGGAGCGAGGAGCCACAGCCCTGGAACATCTTGAGATTCAGGGACATGGCATGGATGATGCGCGTGCAGTATTAGAGATGCGCAAGCACCTGTTTTGGTATGCGCGCGGTCTAAGCGGTGCATCTGAATTCAGACGCCAGGTCAACAACACTCGCGCCATTGCCCCCCTGCGGATACTGATAGAGCAATTCTTCGAGCTGAACATCGCCGCACCTTCACGACTTGCGGAGCAAGCAATATGAATGATGAACAACCTCACACAGCGGAAACACGATCTCTGGAATCACTAATTGAGTCCAAATTGCGCATGGCGCTAATGCAGGAAGATATTATTGAGATAAATGATTTATACAATATGGTCTTATATCAGATGGAAAGACCACTGTTGCGCATTATCTTGGAGAAAACCGGAGGTAATCAATTGCTGGCCGCAAAAATTCTGGGGATAAACCGCAACACACTGCGAAAGAAAATGACCACTCTGGGCATTTCCGCTCCCCGTACCTGTAACTCGAGGCGCTAACATCCCGGGCTTACCAATCTCCCCCCCATGACTATTCCATACGCCTTGATTGATTTTCAAACCGGGTAAATTCACCCTTGAAGGTCAGATGGACTGTACCTATAGGGCCATTACGCTGTTTCCCTACTACAATCTCCGCATCATTGGCGTGGTTCTGGTCACAAGAACCATCCATTTTCTTACACGCATCACAGTAAACAGAAGCGCGATATACAAACATTATGACGTCAGCATCCTGCTCGATAGCACCTGACTCGCGCAAATCAGCCATCACCGGACGTTTATCGGTACGGCTTTCAAGTGAGCGATTAAGCTGTGAAAGTGCTATGATAGGTACGCTGAGCTCTTTCGCCAAAGCTTTAAGCGAACGGGAAATTTCCGAGATCTCCTGTTGCCGGCTTTCGGGGTTACTCCCCTGCATAAGCTGTAGATAATCGACCACAATAAGACCAAGATCGTATTCGGCTTTCAACCGGCGCGCTTTGGCGCGCAGTTCCAGCACTGAAATAGCTGGAGTATCATCGATAAATATTTGTGCCTCAGACAGAAGACCGGCACCATTTGTGAGTTTAGGCCAGTCTGAATCCCCTAGATGACCGGTTCGCAACCTTGAGGCATCAACGCGCGACACTGAACAGAGCATCCTCTGTACTAGCTGCTCCTTGCTCATCTCGAGAGAGAAGATCATCGCAGGAACCGGCTCTTTAGCGTGCATGGTCGCGTGCTCAATTATATTTAAGCCAAATGCTGTTTTCCCCATGGATGGGCGGCCGGCTACGATCAGAAGGTCACCTTTCTGCAATCCCGCAGTCATAGTGTCGAGGTCGATATATCCCGTCGGAACGCCGGTCACCAGTTCTTTGCGTTCATACAGCTCTTCAATGGCTTTGAAGGTATCCTGCATGATTTCGCGCGTTGAGTAGTACGAAGGGCGACTGCGCATCCCGGCAATATCAAAGATCGATTTTTCTGCCCAATCCAGTGTCTGCTCTATCTCCTGCCCGTCGTAACCGCGTTTCACTATTTCGGTAGCAATGTTTATCATATGCCGCGCAACGGATTTCTCCTTAACCATCTTGGCGTAATACGCCATATTGGCGGCAGTGGGCACATAATCAACCAGGGCTGCCAGATAGGAACTGCCGCCGACATTTTCGAGATGATTGCTCTTCTTCAGCTCTGCAGTGATTGTAACCAGGTCTGCGGGCTCATTGCGATCACTAAGGGCAATAAGAGCCTTAAATATCTGCCGATGGCTATCACGATAAAAATCATCGGGGATAAGAATCTCAAGAGCTCGGTTCAGGGCTTCATTTTCCAGCAAAACCCCACCAAGAACCGACATTTCGGCTTCTAAATTTTGTGGTGGAAGGCGGCGTGATTCAATTTCAGACATGGCAAACTTCGCTTAAACGCAAAACCCCCGGCGCAAATATAGCTAACCGGGGGCAGAGATACGATATTAAACTAATATTACTCAGCAGCAACTACATTTACCGTTACAGTGGCAACCACATTCCCGGGAAGCTTGACATCAACATTCTGCTCACCCAGTGTCTTGATGGGTTCTCCAAGCTGGATTTTTTTACGATCAATCACAATATCTGATTTCGCAAGTTCATCAGCAATATCTGCAGAAGTAACCGAGCCGAAGAGCTTACCTTCATCACTGGCTCGCAAAGCGAACTCACACGGTTTAGCCTCAATTTTCTTCTTCATAGATTCAGAGTCTTTGGCAATCGCAAGTGCTTTGCGCTCCAACTGACGCTTGTGATGCTCGAACTCCTTAACGTTGCTGCTGTTAGCTACAACTGCAAGGCGCTTAGGAAGCAAATAATTCCGCGCATATCCAGCCTTTACTTTGACGATGGATCCAACTTCACCCAGGCCGTCAACACTTTCTCTCAATATAATTTCCATTATCTCCTCCCGAAAGGAACTTAAGTCGTTTTTACACGGGGCTTGCGAAAATCAAACCAGAGGTCAAAAACTCCCAGAGCCGTAACCATCAAGGGCAAAGGGTTAACCACCAGCATAATGGTATACGCAAAAATCCGTGCTAATAGGGAAAACGCTTTTTTTCTAAAATAAAACGTTACAATAGCAACACCGTGAACAAAATACAAAGGCAGAAGCACGGTTAAAACATTCAAGGCTATATCCTGCACTTCCGGTACCGGCGCCAGAAGACAAAATCCCGCCGAGATTAGAATCCATATCAATGGTTCTGAAGCTTTAAAATGGTGAAAGTCTACTCCGGGGAGGGTAAACTTCCCACGTCCGAAAATGTATAACACCATGACAGTCACCATATTCACCATCCCAAGAGCGGCAACGGTGATTCCAGCATAGGCACGCTTGAGAAACTCAGCTGTTGCTTCAACCACGGCGATCAACTCTTCCAGCTGGGCGTCCTCAACCCCGGCTTCCGCGTATACGGCGTGGACCTGCTTCATTTCTGCATCAATATAATCGGTCACTAGAGCGGAAATTGTGCTATCTGCAGAAGATGCAGCATACCCGGCGAGGGCGAGTAAAAGCCCGGCCCCAACCAAGGTAGAGCGCACAACAGCTCGGGGCCAGCCAATGCCGGTGCGTAAAGCATAAACAAGAACCAGGCCCGGGATACCGTATTGCGCAATGTAGAGGACGAGTCCAGCATGCCCCGCAGCAGCAAACTGTACCGCTACTGATACACAAACTACTATTACCGCAGCCATTATCCCCGAGGTGAAACCGGCTAGAGCTACCGGAACAGCCAGGAAAAGATGGATAAATGCTCCTAGCGGTCCGGCATGAACTGCAGCAAGAAGCAGTACAACGCTCAATGCCACGCTAACGGCAGTAATACCCCAGGGTGATTGATTGTGTTTCTGCTGCATTTGCATAGAGGGATCCGACATCTAGTTTTGTGTCCGAAATCTATTCAATTGTGCGCTTGGATGTGAAAGAAAGCAGAGCTATATTGCGTGCCCTCTTGATCGCTGCAGTAATTTTACGCTGGTGAATAGCGCAATTACCGGAAATCCGTCGCGGTACAATCTTGCCGCGTTCTGACACAAAGTATTTCAAAGTACGGACATCCTTGTAGTCAATATTCAGATCGCTATCTGCACAAAAACGACATCCCTTGCGGCGTCCGAAACGTCTACCTGCTACACCTTTTTTATCAAAAGCCATGATACAAAGCCCTCCTGTTTAGGGGTTTTAGCTAAAACTAGTCCTGCTCTTCAACCTTAACGCTGTCATCGTCTGCAGACTCTGCATCATCCTCGGCCGCATCTTCTTCCTGGGAACCGAGATCCAGCCCATCTTCGAGCAGAATAGTTTGAAACTGCATAATGGCATCGTCGAGACGTAGACGGCGCTCAAATTCTTTAACAACATTACTACCCGCAACAAAGTTCAGCAGAACAAATGTTCCCTGGTCCTGCTTTTTTACCAAGTACGGCAGACGCTTGGTCCCCCACTCCTGGCATCTGAGGATCTCAGCCTGCTGATCAGCAAGAATCTGCTTGAACTTGCCAAGCAAAGCGGTGTACTCATCCCCGGCAATCTCTGGCCGAATGATGAAAATAGATTCATACGTACGCATATTAATATCCTCCTTGTGGATTTTAGCCCCGGTTACCCCCGGAGCAAGGAGCAGGCAGAACAAACCCTTTGCCCTACCCGACTTGCAAACGCTCTTCTTAGCACATCAAACCTTTCATGTCCATCTCTTTTGCCGCAGTAGAACTATCCTTAATACAATTGCAGCCACATTTCTTCATTTACGTGGAAATGCAAAACCTGAGAATCAGACATTGAAACGGAAATGCATAACATCGCCATCCTGCACGATGTAATCTTTCCCTTCGATACGCAACACACCCTTGTCTCGCGCACCCGCCTCGCCATTACACGCGACAAAGTCAGAATAGGCTATCACTTCGGCCCGAATAAATCCGCGCTCAAAGTCAGTGTGTATCACCCCTGCAGCCTGGGGAGCACGGCTGTTAATCGGCACCGTCCAAGCGCGTACCTCTTTGACACCAGCCGTGAAATAGGTAATAAGGTCGAGGAGACTATACCCGGCCCGAATCATACGGTCCAGACCGGATTCTTCAAGCCCCAACTCTCCGAGGAATTCCTGCTTTTCACTTGCATCCAACTCGGCAATTTCCGCCTCAATTTTGCCGCAGATGATTACGAGTTCAGCACCCTGAGCTTCGGCATATTTACGTACGTGTTCTACATATTCATGCTCACCCGCCAGATCATCCTCACTGACATTGGCAACGTACAACACCGGTTTCATGGTTATTAAGTTCAGAGGCGCCAAAAGGAAACGCTCCTCTTTTCCCAGACCGGCCAATCGTGCCGGACGCCCTTCATTAAGTGCGGCGTTTAGTTTCTCAAGTGCTCCCAGCTCTGATTTTGCATCCTTGTCGCCACTGGCAGCTAATTTGCGCAAGCGGGTACTGCGGCGCTCCACCGCCTCAAGATCGGCAAGATTTAACTCCGTCTGAATAACATCAATGTCGCGTAGGGGATCTACACTTCCATCCACATGCACCACATTGTCGTCATCAAAACATCGCACTATGTTTGCGACTGCATCTACCTGACGAATGTGGCCGAGAAACTGGTTACCCAGTCCTTCTCCCCGGCTTGCACCTTTAACCAGCCCGGCAATATCCACAAACTCCATAGCGGTGGGGATTACCTGCTTCGGCTTCACAATTGCGGCAAGAGTATCAAGGCGAGGATCAGGCACACCGACCACTCCAACATTGGGTTCGATAGTGCAGAAGGGGTAATTGGCCGACTCAGCTCCCGCTGAAGTGATAGCGTTGAATATGGTTGATTTGCCCACATTCGGGAGCCCTACTATACCGCATTTAAATCCCATTTACTTTTTCTCCAAACAACGATAGCCGAGGCTGATGCCCCGGCTATCGAGATACATATGTTCAAATTATCACACCAGCAAAGGTGCAAGAACCAGCGATACTACACTCATAAGCTTTATGAGGATATTCATAGCAGGGCCGGAGGTGTCCTTGAACGGGTCACCGACAGTGTCGCCCACAACAGCAGCCTTATGGGCTTCTCCGCCTTTCTCCTCACCTTCGAGCTGACCGCCTTCGATGTACTTTTTGGCATTGTCCCAGGCACCACCGCCATTAGACATCATCAGGGCGAGAAGCACACCTGCGAGGGTTGCACCGGCGAGCATACCGCCGAGCGCTTCCTTGCCCAGAAGAAATCCGATTACTACTGGAGCGGATACCGCCACAACACCTGGGAGAATCATCTCCTTCAATGCCGCTTTAGCAGAAATATCTACACACTTCTCTGGTTCAGGCTTAACACCCTCTTTACCTTCAAGCAGGCCGGGAATTTCGCGGAATTGGCGCCTGATCTCATCAACCATCTGCGAGGCTGCTCGCCCCACACTGTTCATGGTCAGAGAGCCGATAAAGAACGGAATTGCTCCACCGATGAGGAGGCCAACAACAACCTTGGGCTGAATCAGGTCAATAGTCTCAAGACCAACGGTGGTGGCATACGCGGAAAACAGCGCCAACGCCGTAAGGGCTGCGGAACCGATGGCGAAACCTTTACCTACCGCTGCGGTGGTGTTACCGATCGCATCAAGGCCGTCAGTAATTTTACGCACATCAGGTCCAAGGCCTCCCATCTCTGAAATGCCTCCTGCATTGTCCGCAATGGGGCCGTATGCGTCAACAGTCATAGTCACACCGACTGTTGCAAGCATCCCTACAGCCGCAATGCCAATACCGTACAGACCCGCAAAGAAGTTAGCCACGAGTATCCCCACCGAGATAATCAGGATGGGAGCAACGCAGCTTTCAAGCCCAACTGCCAGACCACTTATAATGTTGGTAGCTGGGCCGGTCTTACTCGCTTCAGCGATTCGACGCACCGGCGCTTCAGCCGTATAATACTCGGTTATCAGCCCAATAGCGATCCCTGCAAGAGAACCGGCAGCGAGAGCCATAAAGATTCCAAAGCTGAGGCCCATAACAGGAATAATCAGCAGCGAAGCTGCGATAAATAGCCCGGCAGCAACAAATGTTGTAAGGCGCAGCGCCGTCGCGGGATCTTTATCCTGAAAGCGCTTCATGGCATATATCCCTGCGAAAGAAAAAACCAGCCCGAAGGTTACCAGAACCAGGGGCAAAAGCATCGCAGCTGAACGGGTTTCTTCGCCGGATCCAAGCTTAGCGAGAAGCTCAGGACTGGCGGCGGCAGCAATTGCCACGGTTGCGATAATAGAACCAACATAGGATTCGAAGATATCCGCACCCATCCCGGCAGTATCGCCCACGCAATCACCTACATTATCGGCAATAACACCGGGATTACGTGGGTCATCCTCGGGGATTCCGGCCTCTACCTTGCCAACCAGGTCAGCACCAACATCTGCGGCTTTAGTGTAGATGCCGCCACCAACACGAGCAAAAAGTGCGATGGAAGATGCCCCCATGGCAAAGCCATTAATGTAGGTCGATGTAGCAGGATCGCCACCAAAAAAGATGTACGCAATACCAACACCAACCAGCCCGAGGGAAGCAACGGAAAGGCCCATTACGGCGCCACCATTGTAGGATATTTCGAGGGCACGCGCCTGGCCGTGCTGGCGGGCCGCCTCGGTAGTTCTCACGTTGGCACGGGTTGCAGCCTTCATGCCAATGAAACCACAGGTCATAGAGCAGATAGCGCCACCAAGAAAGGCCAGAGCTGTCTGGATCCCCATTCCAATGGCGATTAGAACAAATACGACCCCCACAAAAACCGCCAGCGCACGATACTCACGATTTAAAAAAGCCATGGCGCCAGAATGGATAGCTTCGGAGATTTCCGTTAGTGTTTCGTTCCCTATTGGTTCTGCCTTAACCTTGTTGTACAAAGTGATAGCCATGGCGAACCCGGCTATCCCGACAATTACGGCAAAATAAGCCATTGGACCCCTCTCCCCTCTTACTGAAAACTATGCGTTGAACACATCTTGTCCGTTAAATTCGCACATCGCCTGTTGTGCTCCTGCTGTCAATACAGTTTCTACTGCATTGGCTGCATGGACAAGGACCTTGTTTAAAGATTTTTTTTCACTGGCCGAAAATGTACGCAGGACAAAAGCAGCAGCATCTCCACCCGCAGGCGGACGATCTACACCAACTCGCACACGGACAAATTCGTTCCCCACGAGTTGAATAATATGCCGTAGGCCATTGTGCCCTCCATGACCTCCTCCCACCTTGACGCGAACCACCCCGAAAGGTAGATCGATATCATCATGGATCACCACAACATCAGATCCGGAAACCCTGCTGGCCTTACACGCAGAAGCTATCGATGCACCGCTGAGATTCATGAAGGTCTGCGGTTGTACAAACATAACCTCTTCTCCAGCTAAGCGTCCCACAGCATACTGCGCCTGGTGACCTCTTTTTTTCAGGGGGATCTGCGCCGCTTGCGCCAGGCAATCGACAACCATAAAACCGACATTATGGCGCGTATCAGCATATTTAGTGCCGGGGTTACCCAGCCCTGCGACTATTTTCAAACCTATTCCGTAGTTTCAGCTTCAGTTTCAGCAACTTCGCTTTCTTCATCCTCTTCACCTTCTTCACCCTCTTCGAGGTCAGAAGGCTTGAACCCGACAACGGTTATAACGGTGAAGTTAACTTCATGCACCAGCTCTACATCTGTCGGCGCCTCAACATCCTCAATATGCACGCTGTCACCGATCTCGAGATTATCAACGTTGATTCCGATGTAACTGGGAACCTTGGTGGGCAGGCAGTAAACTTCAAGCTCATTCCGGATAACCTGCAGGTTTCCACCCTCTTTTTCCCCGGCTGACTCCCCTTCAGCGTGAACCGGCACCATAAAGTAGCCCTTTTTCTTCAGGTCGATAGCGGTAAAATCTACATGCTCGCGAAAGCGCTTTATCGGGTCAACCTGCAGATCATTAACTATCACCTGCATACCATCAAAAGCCTGTCCTGGGATACGCAGAGTAATCAGGGTATTGATACCTGCATCAGTATCAAGTGCCGCATCCAGATCTTTAGGGTGAACAACCAGAGGGGTTGATTCAATATCCGGCCCATAAACAACTCCGGGGATCAGACCTTCGCGGCGCGCTGCTCTGGCGCCTCCCTTACCTACTCGTTCACGTAAAGACACATTAAGTTCAGTTTGTTGCATAACCTCTATACCTCCATCTCTATTAATACGCTCAAGCGTTTATCTTCCGGGGACCAACAGACACATAACCTGTTTCCGGCTTAATTTGTAGCCATCTCCAGAAACTCTTTTAAACTATTACACATGGAACCATCTATACAAACAGAGAGCTTACCGACTCATCGGACTGAATTCGCCGGATGGCCTCAGCAAGCAATGATGACACCGATAATTGACGCAAAGACTTGCATTCCTCCACTTTGGAACTGCAGCAGATGCTATCAGTAACCACAACCTCTTCAATACAACTTGCTTCAATCCGCTCCAAAGCCGGACCGGAAAGAACCGCATGCGTGGCACAGGCAAATACGCGCCCTGCACCCGCATCCTTAAGAGCCTGTGCTCCGTTACACAAAGTGCCGGCTGTATCAATCATGTCGTCCACGATAATACAATCGCGACCAGAAACGTCGCCGATAATATGCATAACCTCTGATACGTTGGCACTGCTGCGGCGTTTATCAATAATTGATAATCCCGAATCCAGCCGTTTCGCAAATGCACGTGCGCGCTCTGTGCCCCCGGCATCCGGGGAAACAACAACAAGCGGCTCAGTGTATTTTGCGCGTATGTCGTCAAGCAGAACCGGTGCAGCATATATATGGTCGACAGGAATATCGAAAAAACCCTGTATCTGCCCGGCATGCAGATCCATACTCACGACGCGATCCACTCCGGCGGTGGTAAGAAGGTTTGCGACCAACTTGCTGGTTATCGGTGTACGTGGAGCGACCTTGCGATCCTGGCGGGCATAACCGAAATAGGGGATTACCGCCGTAATGCTTGCTGCTGATGCACGAAAGAGCGCATCGACCATAACCAATAGCTCCATGAGCGTTTCATTGCTCGGAGCACTGGTGGACTGCACTACATACACATCACGCCCGCGCACATTCTCCCCGATCTCCACCATGGTTTCTCCATCGGAGAAACTCTCTACCCTGGCTTTCGCCAGAGGAACATGCAGATCTTCACAAATCTTGCGTGCGAGGGCAGTGTTCGAATTTCCTGCAAAAACTTTAAAATTGTTCACATCTGATCCTGAGAGTAGAATGGGGTCATATTGATATCCGCTGGAATCTTTCGGGAGGAGGCAAGAAACAAAAAAAACCTCTCCAGGCAAGCCGGCATACGACATTGAGCCATCGCAAGAGGTTTTATGGCTGGGGCGCCAGGATTCGAACCTGGGTATGCCGGAATCAAAATCCGGTGCCTTACCGCTTGGCGACGCCCCATCATATATAAACGCTGTCTTTTATATCGACTTTGCACAACCTGCCACCGACGCCGATGGAGGGCGTTATACAACAAACGGTAGCAGAGTGTAAACAAAAAAATTGTATATTTTCCCCGTATTAAACTCCATATCGGGTTACACGCAACAGCCATCCAAGCTTAGCAGAGTATCAGGAAACCCCGACAACGACACGGGTCCACCAGCCAAAGATCAGCTTCAGTAGCTCCGCTGCCTTGTTTGCATCTGCATGGCTCTCGAACACACCAAATACCGTAGAGCCGCTTCCGGACATCAGGGCACCACGGGCACCATTCTCGAGCAAGGCCGCCTTAACTCGCCCCACCTCCGGAGACAATTGGAGCGCCGCAGGTTCAAGGTCATTATGTAAAACAGAGACCAGTTCCTCAAAGTTAGTGATGATTCTGTCCCTGGTCGGGCAGATGGTGTAGCGCTCCACCCTGCGATACACCTGTGCAGTTGAAAGCGCAATCCCCGGATTAACCAGCACAAAAAAGAACTTCGGCAGCTCATGTTCCAGGGGGGTAAGCACCTCACCCACACCCTCAGCCCAGGCAGGGGAGGAGCCGAGAAAAAATGGCACATCGGCACCCAGTTCGAGTGCGAGACGTGCCAACCTTTTCTTATTCAGATTAAGGTCAAGGAGCTTGTCCAATGCCACGAGGACGGTAGCTGCGTTCGACGACCCTCCGCCAAGACCTGCAGCGATGGGGATATATTTTTCAATGTGGATATCAATCCCGGGAGCAGTACCCGGGATATGTGACAGAAGTGCTTCAGCCGCACGCATGGCAATATTGACTTCCCCCTCCTGCAGTCTTACACCATCACATTCAACCCGCACCCCGGTACCTGAACGAATCCCGATCCGCACCTCATCATAGAGACTCACCTTCTGCATCAGCATGGAGAGATCATGATAACCGTTACTGCGACGTCCCAACACATGCAGACACAGATTAATCTTGGCGGGTGCCATAAAACAATGCATAGTCATCTTAAGATTACGCCCCCATATTTTCCTGCACTGTACGCGCCCACTCGAGAGCATCTATGTACGCATCCATTATCTGTTTTTGCCCGTAGCCATCACGCTCAACGCTGTCCCACTCCCCTTTTTCATGCGCTTCTACGTTAGCCAGCACCCGGCCGTAGGATCCGTCCCGCGACACAAGTGCCGCTTTGATTTCACTGTCAAGGGGCATATTTCCCAACACCTCTTCCATGGGGGAATCGAATATTGTATCCAGCATTGAGAACAGCCCCACCGTAAAGAACTCCGAGCTCAGTTCCGCATCCTGCGCTCCACCAAGCAGCTCACACATCTTTGCACGTACCAAAGACATGGTCACTACCTCCTGTGGCTTGTCATCAATAGTACCCAGGGCTACAACACAAGCCCAATTGCGAATGTGCATAACCCCAAGATAGACTATAGCCTGACGTACCGATTTCACTTCGGAAAGCAGGCTGTAAAAGCACGAATTTATCTGGCGTATCAATTTAACACACAGATTAACATCTGTTTCGATAATCTGCTGCAACACATCCATATCAATTTCGGGACGCTGCAGCTCTGCCATCAGGCGCAACATGGCAAGACGGCCCGGCGCGATCTTGCGCCCGGCCATCACCTGCGGTTTACTGAAAAAGAACCCCTGAAAGTAATCAAAGCCGAGCTTCTGGCAATACTTAAAGTCATCGTGAGTCTCAACCTTTTCCGCCAAGAGCTTCAGGTCTTTAAGTTTACGCAGACGAAACACCTGGCTAGCGATCTGAGCCCTACTCTGCTCCAAAACATCGACCTTGACAATATCCGCGTACTGAACAAACACCTCTGTTTCATCAGTAAGCACAAAATCATCCAAGGCTATCTGGTGTCCCGCCCTGGCCAACTGCTCAAGGGCAGTAAAAATTTCCGGCTCCGGCTTCACCGTCTCAAGCACTTCGACAACGAGCTGATCCGGCGAGAAACTTACCCCAGCCCCCTTTATGAGAAATCCACGTGAGAAATTGCAATATGCTTTGGCATGCCCTACCAGACGATCGAGACCGACATCAATAAGAGAATTAACTACAACCTCTGAACTTGCGGTATCAAAATCGCTAATAATTGCTCGATCCACATCTGCGTGGCGATACAAAAGCTCATAGGCTATAACCTTCATTCTGCGATCAAAAATCGGTTGTCTTCCTATAAAGATATCTGCCATTGCATCACACTGTCTGAGCAGATCGTAATATCAACTGCCCGAAAAAAATAACTACAGAACAAACACAATTTTATTACTATTCTGTAATCATAACAAATGCCGACAAGGTCTACCATACATAATACGACAGATATTCGATTGGTGGGGCAGAGAGGCTCATTGTCTCAAAGGCTAAAATTGAAACAACCTCAGACAACGAACAGGAAGAGGCAGTAAGGAAGGGAGGTTAAAACTACATTCAGTTGAAATCTGCAATCTGTACTTTTGTGCGCAGCGCCCGGCGTTGCTCCGCCAGACAGAAAGAGATAATGGCATCACGCACTTCAGCTTCGATAGAGATGTAATGGAGTGCCACCTCAAAACCGCCGCGTAATTTTTTATGCACCCGTACTACCTGGGCGGTACACTTTTGTGGCATCTGTTCCGGAAGATAGAAGGTTACGTCATACAGTTCACTCATATCGAGAGCCTGGTCACAGTCGAGCAATACACCACTACCACTGATATTGATAGATTCAACCACAACGGGATCAGGTTTGATATCACTTCCGGGGCGCAGACGCTGACAAACAACCTTTACCGGGACATTGACACGGAAATATTCACGCTGTTGCGCAAAGGAAAAGCTCTCCATGCCGAGGACGCGCAACACACGCGAACTGGTAACGTCATCTACATGGGCGTACATGGACACCGTACCCACCCGTGTATCAAGGGACAAAAGCAACTTGCTGCCCGGCCGCACTATACCAGTGGGCAGCTCATCAGGGCGAAACTTAAGTTCAAGATACGGCTCGGCAATGATCCTTGCCACCGCCTCAAAGCGCTCTTTAGAACCATCTGCAAGAATAAGGTAAACCCGCAACAACGTAGGTTTTTCAAGATGTTGAAATAGTGCAAAATCAGCCATTTATCAATATACCTCGTGCAGGAGTTACTCAGAGGATGCGCGCTATGCGGTATAGTGTCGTTTGGAGGTTGAGCCTCCCCCCTGCGCACGATACCCGCTTATGGCATTTCTACCACCCTTCAACTCCCCGATTTCGTGGGAAATGAGCGACATGATGCCACTTATTTTCGGTAAAAGCAAATCATTCATATGCTTCACTTCGCTTATGATTTTCAGGCGCTTTTCAAACAGCGGATGTGCCGTGAGTGCATCAGGGTAGGCCTGAAGAAAATCCTCTAACTGCACATTCAGCCCTGCATCTACCTCTTCAATCTGACGCTGCTGATCTTTAAGTTTGCCTACCAGGGTTTTAATATTATTTTCATCTTCGGCAACAGCCTCAGAGATTTGCTCCAGAAGTACCAACATCGCTGAATAATGTTGTATGGATACTTGCAGGATATTATCGAGTTTCTGACGCCGGTTCTCATATGTTGAGTCTTTGTCCATGGTATCCCTCCTGTGCAAGATCATCTTTTAACTCATCAACTGTACTGCTCATACTTTTTATGCAATACCAGCCAAAGATAAGCACAAACAACCCCCTCCAAACTTATGCATGAAGGGGGTTGTGGTTTTTTAACATATTATTCCAGCCCTAACCGGAAGCGGAAAGGGGCCGATAGTTTTCCGGTGCTTTCTGAGAGGCGTATGCACCGGAGTGCTCCTCCTGCCCTGCGGCGCTTGATTCGCTGCGCTTAATCTCTATAGCCTCAACCCAGGTAGAGCGTAGCCCCACTAGAAGGTCCTCCACTACACGGTAACGCTCAACATCGCTATTGAGATTTGCCTGGGTGAGCTCACGCGTCATAAACGCATACAGCGCATCAAGATTTTCAGCAATTTCTCCACCCATTTCATGATCAAGGGTATTGGCGAACTCGGTTATAATGGCCATCGCACGCCTGGTTCCCTCAAGCTTTTTAAGCCGATCCTCTTCCTCTACACCGGCAATGGCCTGGCGGGTGAAACGGATAGCCCCATCGTAAAGCATGATCAGAATCTGCTCAGGAGAGGCGGACAAAACCTGGTTCTGTTGATACTGCTGGGTGTATGCATTCATTTATTTACTCCCCGTTACATATTTGACAGCTTATCCATCTGCTGGGTTAGATAATCACTCTGCGAATTCATTTCAGACACCAGTAATTCGAGCGAATTGAACTGGGCACGCATGGTTTCCTCACGTTTTGCAGCAAGCATCTCCATGCGGTCGATCTGAGAGTTTATGTCTTTGAGACTACTTTCGTAGCTATCTTCTTTATCCGCATAGAGACCGGAACTAACTCCGGTCATGTCCAGCATTGCAGAGTTAAAATGCTTCATAACTCCGGGCTCTGATCCTTCACCGGCAAGCAGACTCACAACGTCGTCAAACTTGGTTGCGACTGCTTTATCCAGCTTTGCCTCATCCAGAGCCAGGGATCCATCGCGCTGGGTGGAAATACCCAGCTGACTCATAACCGAAAAATCTCCACTGGTGTTGACCTGAGTAGAGAGCAGACCCTGGAGCTGACGTTTAACGCCGTTAATCGCACTATCACCCCGAACCAGATCACTTAAGACGTCATCCTGCCCTGCCTCAACCTCGGCAGCAGAAGGCCTGCTGGCCCCGAACTCATCATAGCCCGCGGATATCCAGTCCATCACGCCGTTGTAGCTGTCGACAAAGTTTTGTACCTTTCCCTTCAGCGCCGCGGTGTCCGGCTCAACATTCATAGTCGAGGACTGATATTCGGGATTTCCGTCTTCATCTGTACCAATCACATTGCTGGTGGAATTAAGATGCAGGTCAATCCCCGGAATCACATCACTCAATGTATTAATATCACTAACAACCTCTATCCCGTCGATCTCTGCCACAGCCTGCTGCGCCGGACGCATTTCCTTAAATGCAAGGGTTTCCCCACCTGCCAGATCGATTTCTGGAGCAAATGAGGTGTTTGCATCCTGTCCGGTAAGAACCATATGGTAAGCAGTGTCTCCCCCGGTCCCATCGTTCATAATGGAAGCCTTCACCCCAGTCTCGCCGGCGACAGCGTTAATCGCCTCCTGCAAACCGAGGAGAGAATTATTGCTTTCATCGACATTGATTGTAGTAGAGCCAATACTGATTGTACCTGCACCCAGAACACCCTCAGTAGCTGAAGAGACCCCGTCAGCAACACTTTTCTGCACCTGCGCAAGCTGCTTGACCGCTACATCGTAGCTACCACTCCCCGCCCCATTACTGGTTGCGGTAAAAGGGGCGCCGGGACTTAGATCGATACTGCTTTCACGCACTTCACTGGTGAGATTCATGGAACCCACCGCCTCGCGCAGACCATTCAGACGCTCATCAAACTGCTTGAACGCCATGAGGCGCGAAGCTTCCGACTCCTTCTGTTTTTCGAGGCGCTCGATGGGACGGCGTTCAATCTCCATCATCTTTTGGACGATGGAATCGGTTTCCATCCCGGAGGCCAAACCGCCAAATGATATGTCAGCCATGATCCACTCCTTTAGATCTTCATCCGGTGCTTCCTTGCACCTTATTCCTGTTTGGTCTCTTCGGCACATTCCAGCGCGGGATTTAGGAAAAAAAGAATTTTCTCCTTGCGCGTCACATTACTTTTATATAACCAAATGCGCTCCGAATGAAGTCTTCAAACTACACCGATTTTTTAGGATCTATGTCAGGTCAAGAGTATTGCGCATTTGCGTAGCGCAGTCATCCTCAAGCCGCCCTGACTTGAGCGCCAGCTCGAGAGTCTGGTGTGCGAGCACCCGATAAATAGGAAGCAAATCGAGACGGGAGCGTTGTATTTCCTGCACATGTGTAGCGAGAGTTCCGCAATCGCCGCGCACGATCGGCCCGGTAAGGGCGTGTTGAGTGCCTACCTCGGTGCTGTTGCGCACCGCAGCTTCAATTAATGAATTAAATGCAGTTGGGAAAATCTCCTCGGCACCCGGGATATCCGCGCATAGTTCAGATGCCGCATCCATGAGAGTAGTGACGTAATTGGAAACCATGCATGCAGCGGCGTGGTAGCGGATTTTATGCGCCGCATCAATTACAAAACCGCGACATCCAAGATCTTCCACGATTGTATACCCCCGTTCAATGGCGACATCCTCCCCCTGGAGTGAGCAATAGCTCCCCGGCAGGGCGGTAGATCCGGCTACAGGGGAGGCAAAGGTCTGCAGCGGATGAAGGGATAAGGTTTCAAGGTTGTGCGCCTCCGGGTCTAAGGGTGCAAATATCCGGGTGGTGTGCAGGCCGCTGCAATGTACCAGCAGCGTGCCGGGGTTCAGATCGACCTGAGTCATGGCCTCCATTACCGTACCAAGCGCATCATCAGACACGGTTAGAAATATTACCTCGGCGGCACAGCAACGTTCCACATGGGTAGTGGCCATGAGTTCAGCACCGATAAAGTCGGCTCCCGCACGCGTGGAGGAGATATCCCGCCCCACTACGGCACTTACCGGATAACCGGCAGCACACAATATCTTCCCGATACTCTGCCCTACCCGGCCGGGCCCGACAATGGCGATGCGGGGCTTCATTTTACTCCAACCTCAATGGATCCCACGCCGTTTATCCACGCATGCATGCGATCGCCGGGGACCACCGGCCCAACGCCTGCCGGTGTGCCGGTTAGAATGATATCCCCTGGCTCCAGGGTAAAGGCACGAGTGATAAAGGCGAGGGTTTCCGGAATGCGCTGAATCATACATTTGGTATTGCCGTTCTGGCGCAATTCTCCATTCACCTCCAGACAGATCTGAAGTTGGTGAGGATCTGCGATTTTAGTAGCAGGGACAAATTGAGATATGGGACAGGAGGTATCAAACCCCTTGGCCAGATCCCAGGGGTATCCCTTGCTTTTAAGTTGAGACTGAGTATCGCGCAGAGTCATATCTATGGCAACGCCATAACCACCCACTAAAGACATGGCATCCTCAAGCGCAACATTTTTTCCCGTGTCTCCGATCAGCAGGGCAAGCTCCGCTTCATGATGGCAGTCGTGTGAATAAGGGGGGATGATGACATCCTCCCCATTCTTTACCATACTGCTCGCAGGCTTGCTGAACAGCACCGGATCAGCAGGAACTTCATTTCCCAGTTCGTGTGCATGAGCTACGTAATTACGTGCCAGGCATAAAATTTTCCCTACCTGAAAGGAACCACCTTCACCTTGCAGCGCTACACTATGCATGTACTATTCTCCTGTTTTTCAAGATCGGACTCGTAAATCTAGCCAATGTTCGTTTCATTCTGTTCACCCCCTAAAGTTTTTTAGCACGCGGGAGCGCCCAGTTGTGCCGAATCGCCAGGAGGCGCAGCACAATAACCAGGGTTGCGGCTGCGAGAGCGGATGCGGTGTGGTTGAAACCCATGGCATATCCCGCATATAATAATGCGCCCCCGGCAATACATGCGGAGGCGTAGATCTCCTTGCGTAAAATAAGCGGTACCTGTCCTGAAAGCATATCGCGGATCATCCCGCCTGCTGTAGCAGTCATCACCCCCATGGCTACCGCGACGATGAAACTTGCGCCGAAATGGATCGCTTTCTGGGTTCCAATAACGACAAAAGTCCCGAGACCAATAGCGTCGAGATATAGCAGGGGGTTAGCGATATGTTCCAGGTAGCGGTGGAATACGAAAACCGCCAATGCCACACCGATAGAGAGGTAAAGATAGGTGTCGTTCTGAAGGCAAAACGGCGGGGTATCACCGAGGAGGATATCGCGCAGAGTACCACCGCCGATTGCGGTAACCACTCCAAGCACCAGCACTCCGAGCAGATCCATTTGGTGCCGGACTCCGGCCCAGGCACCGGAAGCAGCAAATGCCGCAGTCCCAAGAAGGTCAAAAGCATATAGAAGATTCACGCCCAATCCTTTATATTCTTATGCATATGATTTTACTCGTGATCCGGACTCCAGCGGGTGCACACCCGAGAAGGGCTACAGCATAGATGTTTTTTCCATTCGCCGATACCCCCAATCCACCGGGATACAGCCCGGTCACGCGCGGACTTATTGTCCTGAATCTTGCAGTATTTGTTCTCTTTACGCTCCCCCTGAGTATGGCTGCGCCCGATTTATCCAATCCATGGCTCGTGGAATATCTGAAAAGCATAGGGGTAAATAATCCCGCACAACTGAGCCAGGTCAAGGATCACCTTACGGCATATCAGGCTTTCACATATCAGTATGGCTTCCGCCCTGCAGACCCTTCGCTGCTAACCATATTCTCCTCAATGTTCCTCCATGGCAGCCTTCTGCATCTGGGCGGCAACATGCTGTTTCTGTGGATATTCGGTGATAATGTAGAATACCGCCTGGGAAGTATACGCTTTCTGCTCGCCTATTTGGGATGCGGAATGATGGCCATTTTGTTTTTCTCTCTGTTTGCCCCGGAATCAAACATCCCTCTTATAGGTGCGTCCGGAGCCATCTCAGGAGTGCTCGGTGCCTACTTTATCTGGTTCCCGTACAACAGGGTCAAAACCTTTGTTTTTCTGTTTCCCATTCTGATGGATTCCATCTATCTTCCGGCGCGTCTGGTTTTGGGATTCTATATCCTGGTTGACAACATCCTCCCGTTTCTGTTTGCATCATCCGGCGCAGGAGGGATTGCCCACGGAGCGCATATCGGTGGATTTATCGGCGGAGTAGCTCTCGCACTGTGGAAGTATACTCCGCAGACTCCACCCCGTACTCGCCCCTTTTATTAATCTGGGGGGAGATTCGTCTTCACCTGAAGTTACAAAAACCAAAATTGAGGTTCAGATATGTTTGACTACTTCACCTATGTACCCCCGGTCTTCAGACCTCCCTCTGAGGCTAACTCTCTGATCATCCAGGCCACAGTCGGGTGCAGCCAGAACCAGTGTACTTTCTGCGGGATGTACAAGACCAAACGTTTTCACGTTCGCCCCCTGGATGACATTCTGGCGGAGTTGAGCAGAATCCCTGAAGCCGACAGAGTCTTGATTAGGCGTGTGTTTATCGGGGATGGAGACGGCCTGGCATATCCTCAGGAGAGTCTTACCGCAATACTGGAAACACTGGACAAAATACTCCCCAATCTCAATCGTGTGGGAGCTTATGCGTCACCACGGAGCTTAAAGCTGAAGAGTGAAGCTGACCTTAAAGAGCTGCGCGCTCGGAAGCTGAGAATTATCTATTTCGGTCTGGAAAGCGGTGATGACCACACCTTGGAGGTGGCAAACAAAGGCTACAGATCTGAAGAGATGCTGGAACTCTGTCGCAAAGCCCAAAACGCCGGAATAAAAATTTCGGTTACTGCAATCCTGGGCCTTGCGGGACGTGCGCGCTCCTTAGAGCATGCGCATGCCACTGCAGCGTGGATCAACGCGCTCTCGCCAGCATACTTCTCTCTTCTGACTCTATTCCGACGTCACAACGAAAAATTCTTCACTCTTATAGAGCCTCTCAGCAACGGAGAGATCCTTCAAGAAGCCTGCGTTATTGTGGAACGTCTGCAACCTCACAAAACCATACTGCGCTCCAACCATGTTTCCAATATCCTTAATCTCGCCGGAACCTATCCCAAGGATCGTACGCGCCTGATAGCAGATTGCCGTGCTTCACTGGAGCAGGCACGCCGTCATCCCGATTGGTTTGACAGCGTGCCCGGCTACCGCGAATCTCACTATTGATGGCGTCGCAAAAAGGGCCAAATGCAAGGCGCGTTATTGTCGAGCAATGAGGCGTACTTACGTACGTCGAAGCCGCGAGGCAAATACAGCAACACCGCAGTTGATGAATTTTTGCGACGCCAACACTATTGATCAGCAGCTAGCTATCAGACCATCAACATTTGCCCTGCGGCGAACTGCCAGCATCATGACTGGTCATCGTCAAAGCGGGTAAATTTATTGTAGCGAATAACGGCTGACAACTCTTCGCCGTAGGCGTGTTTTTTTTCTGAGTAGCGATGCAACTTTTTTACCAGGGCATGAGGATCTGTACTATGCATGCGCAACTCACGAAATTCTTCAAAAGTGCTACTGCGTCCGAGTAGACGGTAGTAATCACGCACGGACTCTTCCAGAGAATCGTACTTGCGCACCCAGATGGTTTTATCCCCACGCCTCTCACCTGCGGCAATGCGCGGTTCATTGGCATTAAAAGACCACACCCCGAATACGTTGTTAGCTTCGGTAAAAAAGCGGGAGGTACCCCAGGCACTTTCCATCGCAGCCTGTGCAAGGGCTACGCTGGGTGGATGGGGCTTCAGGGCCTGGAGTAGTTCAGCATCAGTGTCGGCTTTGTATTCACGCTTCAGCTCAGCAATAGAATCATTCTTGCCTCCCCTCTCTAGCAAAGCCCTGACCTTTTCATAGCGCTTTTGGAGGTCATTAT
Source organism: Desulfuromonadaceae bacterium (assembly GCA_046482505.1). Lineage (GTDB taxonomy): Bacteria > Desulfobacterota > Desulfuromonadia > Desulfuromonadales > Desulfuromonadaceae > JAIVHC01. The sequence goes on from JAWOFA010000041.1 coordinate 33,338, forward strand.
ATACCTGCTCAACTACGGGAACCATCTGCTCCAGAAAGCGCTCCTTTTTAGCCGAGACACTTACAACCTCTTCAACAGCATCTTCTTTCTTTTCCAACTCTGGTGGCTCTACATCTTTACTCTTCGTAAACACAACAACCAGAGCAAGAGCAACCAATGCACATAAAAGAGCGTATCTACCTTTTCTATCCATAACAATTCCCCTTCAATACAACAATTCTGCAACTTATAAAAAAACAGCAAAGAGAAGCGGCAGAATATATTTTATGCGTGTTACATGTCAATGCGCAGATCGGTTCATTGTTCGAGCAAGAAGGGAACATCAGTCTAACAGCATACCTGTGCAGCACATAAAAACCAGTTGCGGGCAATACGCAGAACGGGGTCACTGCACCAAGCCTGGAGCTGCAACCCCGTCCATCTATCTAATTACTTCTTCAAGACATATGCCTCAAGTGCGCATACCGAAGCAGACCATAGTTTTAATACTTGACCATCAGGAATTTTTTATCGCCGCCCAAGCATTCTGGAGCAGATCTGGGGACAGGTCGTGCAGGTCCGTACTTACAACACACATGAGTTTAAGCTCAATGGCGCGAATAATGACTCCGGTATACGAAATTGCCGCAACGAATACGTCCTGACTCCGTATATCACCAGAATCTATCCCATCGGAGATAATCTGACGTACCATCTTGAACGGCTCAGTAAAACAGATAGGCACAGCATCGCTCATAAATTCTGAGTGCTTCATATACAACATGTATTCCATCATCACAGGATCTGACTCAGTAATATCGAAGCACAAAATGCTAAAGGCCTCAAGTTTCTCCCGTACAGAAGTGGCGTCTTCAAAACGTTCCTGCAACATGGCCTGAAAAGCATGCATGGTTTCATCATGGATACGCTGAGCAAGGGTTTCCTTGTTGGTGAAGTAACTGTAAATGGCTCCGGTACTTACTCCGGATTCTTTTACTATCGCTGGGATGGTTACATTATGGTATCCCCGTTCCACAAACAGTTTGCGCGCAACCCTGAGTACGCGGTTTGTCTTTTCCTCCGGGTTGATATGACGTTTCTTGGTTTTCGCCATGGGTATATCCTCCTCACTTAAAAGATCACAGACAAAACAGGTTCATTACATGGAAAATCAACTACAATTCGTGCAATATATAATATATGTATTACGGAATATAGTATGCACCATTCCAAGGGTTGATGCCAGCATTTCCACAAAAAATCTGAACATTCTTTTTATTATACGCAAGATACCGAGGTTTGCCAAAAATTACCCCCACATTAGTCCTGCTGGATCATATTACTCAGCACTACACCTGGGCGCGCCATTTCAGTGATCGCTGCGTAACCTCCGTCCAGGACTCTGACATTAGCATATCCATGGGCACGCAGATAGGTATAGGCTATCGAAGCACGTACTCCGTGAGGACAGAAGATTCCCACCACAGCCTGTGGATCGATCTCTTCCCGGCGGGCAGGCAATTCGCTAAGAGGAATATGTACACTGACGACCTGCCCGGGGAATAGCAGTGGCAAACCGGTCTGCTCCCCAGAGGTGCGGATATCCAGGAGCAAAGACTGAGGAGCTGAAAACAACGTCTCCACACTTATCTTGTGTTTGCCCCGGCCAACGAAATCCAGATCCATCTGTTCCAGCACCTGGTCCAACGCTTGAAAAACTTCAGCCACCATACCCTCCCGTATGAATAATTTCACTCCGTCTCGTACGCATGCGGCCCCATTCTATGCTCGCCATATCCGCCAGCAGCTATGTATACGCGGATTACGCTCAAAGTCAGGTGCGATAGTAGCCGGTGTTATATCTTCAAACTCCAGACCGATTTCCTGCAGGGCTATCTCATCCAACTTGAAACGGCGCAAATTGGTAGAGAAAAATAATACGCCAGCGCGTGTGAGCAAATCACTCGCATGCCCGATAAGACTTGCATGATCACGCTGGATATCAAGGGTATCCCGCATACGTTTCGAGTTGGAGAAGCTGGGAGGATCTAGAAATATGAGCCCGTACCTTGCACTGTTATGCTTGAGCCATTCCAGGCAATCAGCCTGGATATATGTATGCTTAATAGCAGTAAAACCATTTAAGCGCATATTACTGCGCGCCCACTCCAGATAGGTTGCAGACATATCCACCGTAGTGGTTGATGCTGCCCCCCCTGCAGCTGCTGCCACACTGGCACTACCGGTATACGCAAACAGGTTGAGGAAATCTTTCCCCTTCGCTTCAGTGCGCAAGAGCTTGCGGATCGGGCGGTGATCGAGGAACAACCCGGTATCCAGATAATCACTCAGGTTGACACGATATTTCAGACCGTATTCGCTGACTTCAAAATATTCACCCGTAGCGTCTTGCTTCTCGTACTGCGCCGTGCCCCGCTGACGTTTGCGCACTTTTACATGCACCGCCTCCTCTTCTATCCCGAGAATCTCGGGCAGGACGGTAATTATTTCGCGCACACGTCGACGTGCCACGCGGGAATCAATCTGTGACGGGGCCTGATATTCCTGCACGTGCATCCGATCTGCATACATATCAATGGCGACAGCGTAATCGGGCAGATCGGCATCATAGATGCGGTAACACTCAAGCCCTTCGCGCTTCGCCCAGCGGCGGCGCTGCTTGAGGTTTTTTTTCAAGCGGTTGACAAACATCTGCGCCGCTTCCGAAATTTCCTCTACCGGAGCAAGGCCGTGTGCCGCCTTAACCGGAGGACGGAAATAATGCTTTGGCTCAATTTCGAAATGGAGAAGCTCGCATGGAAGCGACCCATTGAAAAAATGATGTTTGCGTTGGGCGCGCATTCCAATCTCAGGGCCCAGCGCAGGTGTACCGGTGAATATTGCCGCTTTCCAGCCATTGAATTCATTACGTAGGCGCTCACCTAACTGATGATAGAGTCCGCGCAACGCTTCCACCTCTCCCATACGTTCACCATAGGGGGGATTGGTGATTATAAGTCCCGCTGGTTTGGCCGGAGACTCTGGGAGAGCGCATGAAGTCAACTGATCCAGACCTTGCTGGCGAAACTGCACCATATCATCCACCCCGGCACGTATCGCATTGGATCTGGCGGCGGCGATGGCACGGGCGTCCTGGTCATAGCCGTACAGAGGGGGGAGTGCTGCCAGTCCGGCATTACGCCGCTCCTGTGCCTGTTGGCGCAGGGAGTGCCAAGTTTCGGAGCTGTGATGCTTCCAGGTGAGAAAGCCGAAATGCTCTCGCAGTAATCCTGGAGCACAGTCTCCTGCCATAAGGGCCGCTTCCAGCACCAGAGTACCGGAACCGCACATGGGATCGAGCAAAATCCCACCCCCGTTTGCTATCTCCGGCCATCCTGCACGCTGGAGCAGAGCTGCAGCTAAATTTTCCTTCAGCGGCGCCTTTCCGCCCTCGGTGCGATAACCACGCTTGTGCAAACTGGTCCCGGAAAGATCAAGACTCACAACCAGCTGATCACGATACAGATGCAGATTCAAACGCCAGTCGGGCGTTTCTGTATCCACATCTGGACGCTGAGAATACATATCGCGGTAGCGATCAACCACGGCATCTTTGGCCTTAAGGGCGATAAACTGGGTGTGGTTTAGGCTTGACTGCTGGGCATTGGAGTCAACAGCGAAGGTGGAACTGCAGGGGAAATACTCTTCCCACGCAATACTGCGCACCACGGTGTAAAGCTGATGTTCATCCGTTACCTGCTCCTGCGCCAGGGGCAACAAAACCCGCCCGCCAAAACGCGACCACAGACAGATACGGTACATCAACTCCAGAGATGCGCTACAGGTCACCCCACCACGGGTCTGGCGGGCATCAGGGCTCCCGAGGGCGCGTATCTCTGCATGGAGTAACTGCTCCAGCCCTTTGGGTGCAGTAACAAAGAGCTGGAGCAGAGAATCAGAAGTCTGATTGTTCACGTTGGTCAGCTAGCCTCTACCACTTCGAGGGAAAAGTTAAGCGCTTTACCGGCAAGAGGATGATTGGCATCCAGAGTCACTTTATCCTCTGCGATATCAGTCACCTGAACTATTACAGGCTCTCCGGACTGAGTCTCCACCTGCAGCTGGATCCCCTCTTTGAGTTCAAGATCTTCCGGGAGCATGGAACGTTCTACTACAACCTGCTGTTGCTCATCATATTCACCGTATGCCTTTTCGGGCTCCACGCGAAAGGTTTTCTTTTCTCCGACGTTCATCCCTTCCACAGCTTCTTCAAATCCGGGAATTACCTGACTCTCACCGCAGGTAAACTCAAGGGGATCCTTGCCCTCGGAGCTGTCAAATTCGGTGCCATCATCAAATGTACCGGTGTAATGAATCTTTACCTGGGTTCCCTCTTTTACTTGTGTCATAAAACTGCCTCTGTTGTTTTGGGTTTATAATAATGCTTGCAACTGCGCATAACAGCTGCGCGGGATATCTCCACAGGCTCGCACCCGTCCGAATTCAGCGCCCCCATCTTCGAGACCGTGAAAATCGGACCCTCCTGTTGCTATAAGACCTCGGTGGCGGGTTTGGGCAAGATACCAGTCAATATCTGCCCTGGTCGCACCATTGTTGTAAACCTCAACGCCCTGAAGTCCAAGATCAGTGAGGGAGTCGAGAAGAGCCTTCATTTCTGCTCGTGCGGGAGTTATGTAAGGCGGATGGGCAAGCACCGCAACTCCTCCGGCCGCGTGTAACATCTCAATAGCTTCCTGCACAGGGAAAAAGCGTTTATTTACGTTGCATGGCACCAGATAGCGCTTAAACGCCTGCTCAACATCAGTTACGTATCCCCTGGCTATTAGCTCCAAAGCGATGTGGGGACGCCCGATACTGCCGCCGGAACGCTGCTGTACTGCAGCAAAATCGAGTTCATCCCGCCCCTGACGCTGTAACATAGAGTTTACATTGGCAACTATGTGTTCGTTACGCGCAGCGCGGAACGCCTGAAACTCACGCAAAGCTTCCTGTAATACGACATCATCGGGTGAAAAACCGTAGCCTAGCATGTGAATATCGGTGTAGGTTCGCTTCGGCCCCTCCCACACACATGAAAACTCCACTCCCGCAATCGTGGTGACTCCCTCATCCTTACCGGCCTCTTGAGCGGCGATAACCCCATCGATGCTGTCGTGATCACACAGTCCAAGCACATCCACACCACTGGCCGATGCGAGGGACACCACCTGCGCCGGGGAATATTTTCCATCGGAACAGGAGCTGTGAACATGCAAGTCAACCCTGTAAGACATCAATTTACTCCGCTAAAAGGTAAAATTAGCCTTACACCCTAACACAGGGCAACACTTTGACAAAACGTGATTATTGCAATCCCC
>JAWOFA010000060.1:0-5170 GCA_046482505.1 Desulfuromonadaceae bacterium
CAACGGTGTCTTTATAATCGTCAATCCGGGCGCTGATATCCTGCCATACTATTACCTTGCCGACCGCAGGATTCTTCCAGTTCTGCTGCGCTTCATAATCCTTGAGCTGCAAAACCGTGGCGTTGCAACTCTTATCTGCGAATGTAAAGTGGAAATGCTCTGAACCGGAAAGTCCCTCTTTGAGCGCGGGAAGCTGCAGCAAATCATCTATCTTATTTGAAGTGGATGCCTGTAGTTGAAGGCGCGATCCATCAGCTATAATAATGGAATCGGACACCGTCGCCGTAGCATATTTTTCCGTCACCATGTTCTGTTTAATTGCAGCATCATACACAAATGCCGCGGCATTGAGCCACGGTCGATTGGAGCGCAAACTTTCGAGCATATTATCTACAGGGATTCCAAACTCGACCACCCCCACACACTGCCGGGTCTCGGTTTTATTCGCCGGTGCAAATACAGGCGCTGCGGCACGTACACCGGCAAAGTAGCGCCCAATTTCAAACCCTGTGAAGGGTTTCTGCTCCCGGCCTGCTGCCACAATCATGGGGCGGACATCATCAAGCCTGTCGCCCATCTCTTCCGGATTGTGAAAACGCAGGAAACTTAACGCCCCCGGGGTAAGATGAAAGTGCAGGGTTACTATATCGAATTCTGCGGCAACCTGGTTGACGCTCGAATGCAGATGCTGGTAAAGCTTCTCCCTGATTGCGGCCGCACGTGTTCCCCCCGCGCCGCCACCTTCATCCTTAACGGCTGCAGAAGCGGCAGCCATAAGCTCCTGAACGTGGTCATCATTCGCAGCAAAGAGCGCGAGCTGGAGCAGACGCTCCTGCACTGATCTCAGCTCAGCGTGATAAGCGTAGCTGTAGTTCTGCGCCAGAGAGTGGAGCTCCTCCTGCATACGCCGTTGCTCTGCATTGGCATACCAGAGTACATAAGTGATGATGGATATAATCACCACCACTGTGAGAAGCAGAAAGGTCTTCAGTCGCACTCCCATAGCTACATGTATCCTCTCTATCCTGAGACGGGGTCAATACGAGCATTAACAATCGCCACATCCGACTACAACAGGCCCTCAATAAATTCAGCAGCCTGCTTGTACTTATAGCCACCTACCATGCGTTCAAGCTGTTCCAGCTGCTCACTCTGGGACGGGTTCAAACTCTGCTGCCGGAGCTGGTGCAGCTGATCCTTAACCCTGTTCACCTGGAGTTTGTGCAGCGGCACAAGCAGTTGTTCAAGATGCACGTTCCAGGGCTGTGCATCCTCAGGCGCATTAGCTGCAGAGGTAGAGGCGGATGCTGTTTCAGCTGACGAGCTGCTCCAGTCAATCCCCTTCAGCTGTTGCATCACCCCCTCCAGCAGAGATTCAACGCGCGGGAGTGCCGCCGGTGTCTGTCCCTGGCGCAACTGCTGTTCCAGCTCTCTGGCGGCGGCGCGCAGTTCCTCCGCTCCCAGACTCGCGGCAATCCCTTTGAGGGAATGAGCCTGAATTATTGCAGCCTCTTTATCCTGCGCCGCTAAATGCTTTTGCATAACCGCGGAGAAATCGGCAAACCGACATCTGAATTTATCCAGTAGCTGCATGTAAACATGGCGCTTTCCCATAGCACGCGCCATGCCTGCGCGTACGTCTATCTCAGGGAGAACCTCTTGGATATCTTTATATTCATCCATTTCTGTTCTGTCACTATACTGGTTACCAAACACGAATATCCTCGTTTATGTGGGTGCAACGCCAATTATTCAGCTGAATAGTTCCTTTTTGGGGGGACACCTTATATCCAGGCAACTTGACTATTTCAGTAAAAGAATTTGTAACTACCGGCTCGCAACTTTATCTAAGCAAGGAAATGCGCCATTTCATGTAACTGCTTTTGGTTCTTAGCATCAACCATGTTAATCTCTAGGCTAACGTGTCATTTACTCTTGAATGATAACGTTGCAACGCAAATAGCTCGCTCCAGTTACATCTGGTTTTACTCCTTAATTATGCTAGAATGTGGGTTTAGCTTTGCCTTATCCTCCCCACCTGTCGCGCTTTCAATGGAGGAACCGGGCAAATTACCTACGTAATTGTAACCTATTCCGGGGATAGATGCGAGTACAACCCAAGCGCAATTCCCACATGTTTGAAATGGCGCAACCATACGAAATGGACCCAATATGGATGAGACGGTAACCATACTCTGCGTAGACGATGAGACCAATGTCCACCGCGCTCTACAACGGGTACTTGTGGGATCTGATAATTATCGACTTTTCCCTGCACAATCCGGCGAAGAGGCATTGCAGATCCTAGAAAAAAAGCCCGAGATCCAGGTGATCATTGCCGACTACCGCTTACCGGGAATATCCGGGATGGAATTTCTTGCGAGTAGTGTAAAAATAAACCCCGACACTGTGCGCATTATCCTCTCAGATCTTGCCGACACCAACGCAATGCTCGAGGCGATCGACACCGGTCATGTGTTCAAATTTGCACCTAAACCCTGGGACGATGATGATCTATATGCCACGACAACCCAGGCAGTGGAAGTAGCCGGGCTGAAACACCGCAACAAATATCTGCAGCTCCAACTGCAGCAGCGCAACAAAGAGCTAAACGAAATAAACGCCAATCTGGAAAAAATAGTAGCTCAGCGCACAAAGTCGCTGGAGTTACGCAGCCATGTATTACAAACCTCACAGGACATTCTCGAGCAATTACCCCTTGGTGTAATTGGCCTCGACAGCGACAATTACATTGTCCTTATCAACAGCTTTGCCCTTGATCTTCTCAGCAGCGAAACCCCAATAATCCTTGGCGACAGAGCGGACACCCACTTTAATTCCGACCTGCTCTCATTTATTCAAAGCGTAAGGCTCAATGGAAACGCAGAGGAACATTTCAGAATTGGTTCCCATCTGATTCACGCCACTGGCTCTTATTTAAATGATACGCGCGAACGCGGTGTTTTCATAACCCTGAACTGCATAGAAAAAACCGGGAGCTCTTCTTGATGGAATTGATTGATTTCTGCACCTGCAACCCACAGGAGATAAAAGAGAAACTGGGGAAGGTTCCGGAACTTCCTGTAGCTGCAGAGGAAGTACTCAGGATGCTGGATGAGGACGACAACAGTGCCAGTGCCCTCGCCAGCGTAATATGCCAGGATCAGGCTCTTACTGTACGCATTCTGCGCATTGCCAACTCTTCATTCTACGGTTTATCCCGCCAGGTCAAAACCCTGCAGGATGCGGTTGTTATCCTTGGAGCCAGGGTATTGCGTAACCTGGTAATTGCCATGGCGCTTAAAGGGCTGCACCATAAATTTGACGCCCTCGAGCGTAATCTGTGGGAAGAGTCCGTAGGCTATGCGTGTGGCGCACGCTTTATCGCCGAGCGCAACAGCAAAGTCAATCCGGAAGAGGCCTTCCTCGCCGGGCTGATGTGCAACATTGGCGAGTTGATATGCAATAACAGCGATACAGCGCAGTATCGTGCATTGCTGGAACAGGAATACGATAGTGGTACAAGCCGCGATGAGATCGCACTTGATCTGCTCGGCTACAGCTTCGCCCAGAGCGGCGCAATAATTCTGGATCAATGGAACCTGGCGCCTGAGATCTCGATCTGTACCCTGTTGGCTGATGAGCCTGAAGCTCTGGACACAGCAGACCGCCAATTGGTGGAACTTGTACGCTGTGTCTTTATCAGTCGCGGGATGTGTCGCCATCTGGCTATAGGCAACAATGTCGGTCCCATGGGCGATATCAACTCCATTTTCACACGAGGTGGCCTCGAACTGAGCGCTGAAGAGGCTCAAAACCTAATCCTTGAATTTGCCGATTTTTTCAATACCAACAAGGACGAAATACTTAGGGGCTGAGCAAAACCCCGCATTTTCAGACCAAACGACAAAAAACAAAAAACTAAACCAACCGAAGGAGCTTTTTATGCAACGCCACCCTACTCTCTTGAATCCGGGGAATACCGCCCTGCTGATTGTCGATGTCCAGGAACGTCTGGTTAAGGCGATGGCGAACCACATCGAGGTGGAGGAATCTATCGCTATCCTGCAGCAGGGGATGGATCTTCTCAACCTCCCCACCCTGATTACGGAACAGTACCCTCGCGGCCTGGGAGCGACTGTGGAAAGTATCAGCGCCCGTGGCTCCAACGCTACTGTAGTAGAAAAAACCTCCTTCAGCTGCTGTGGTGCAAACGCCTTTGTTCCCGCACTTGAGAATCTCGGTGCCAAACAGGTGGTCGTTACCGGAATGGAGACCCATGTCTGTGTCCTGCAAACGGTTCTCGACCTACTCCACGCCGGCTACCAGGTGCATGTCCCTATCAAGGCAACGTGCTCGCGCAGCGATGCGAACCGCGACAACGCCCTGGAGCGCATGCAGCAGGCCGGTGCCATCATCACCAATGTGGAATCGGTACTGTTTGAACTCCTGCGTGAAGCCGGAAGTGCGGAGTTTAAGTCTATTTCCAAGTTGATCGCGTAGTTCCTTCCACGCAACACCCTTTCTTCGCATGGAAGATATTAGCGGTTGAGATGCGCGGCGAAAACGTCTAGGATTGCCGCTGCATTATAACTACTCAACAGTTTTGTGACATTAGCGGCTTCTGCCTCCGAACAATCGCGGCTGGAAGCCGCTCCTACCCTTTCTCGACCCGGTAGGAGCGGCTTCCAGCCGCGAAACAGACGGTACAAACCCGCGGAGAAGATGCCCGGGGCTGGCAACCTTGGATCTCCCAGGTGAATAGTTACACTACCGAGCCTCTTGCAAAAAACCGAAAATTCAGTACCCGTCATTCCCGCGTAGGCGGGAATCCAGAAGATCTCGAGTCTGACCCCAAAACTGGATCCCCGTTTTCACGAGGATGACGACTTTTGCAAGAGCCTCTACCTTTTAATTGCTTCCGCTCCCGTGCGTTTCATACGCTTATGCGCCGCCGGATTTTTAACTACACACAGGCACCGTCACGCACTTTGCCCGGAACGGTGCTACAGATTGAGTGCATGAATTCCAATTCCATATTTGAATTAAAAGCGCGATCACACAAGGTTCTGAGTCTGCGCATCCTTAAAGGGGATACCACCACCATTCTCAGCCGCTTGCGCAACCACCTGGGTGACCCCGGGGGGCTGTTCAGGGACAGTTTGCTGGT
>JAWOFA010000143.1:0-13843 GCA_046482505.1 Desulfuromonadaceae bacterium
CCTTTGTGCCGGTATGATCCTCCCAGATACGACAGTGGCGTAACTCTTCGTCGGCAATCCGATTGAGAACCCCGGCGTTGTGTTCACTTTTGATCCGATGCGCGAGGCGCTTGTATATATGGTATTCAGTAATTTCATTTTTCTGCAGTGTAAGCAGATATTCACGGGTTTCCGAAGTCATAACATTACACCTGAAAATAAATGGTTGCCATTTTGTTGCTGCCTCACATACAAAATTGAGTCCCTGTGCACACAAAATGCCGAAGGGCATGTTCACCTATTATACGCAACTACCCCAACATGTGCAAAGGAAGGTGAAAATTAACAAAAACCTGTTTTACTTAAGCCTGTTCTCGCTGTAGATTAGGCACACCCCTTTTTAAACATCTGAATTGACACGGGCTGAAGTTCGATGTACAAACATGCTGTTTGTTGTAATGGATTGCCATGGATATCTGAAGAAGGAGCTAGGTAGATGAAAAATACGTTGTTAGTGATCGTTCTGATTGTGTTCGCGTTCGTGACTGTATTCCTTGCCCAGCACGACGGCACCAACTCTCCGATTACCAAGGTGGACAATCAGGAGCCCGGCGTTTACACCTACACCGGTGAAACCAGAGGTGAGGTGGTATTTGACCACAATGCCCACAGTGAGATGATGGGTTGCACTGACTGCCACAGTGACACTCCGGGTAAAATTGATGTAACCACCATGGAAGGTGGCCACGGCCTGTGTCAGTCATGCCACAATGATATGGGTCTGGGCGAGTGTACCCTTTGCCACAGCAAATAGGACACGCTTAAAACGCACATCGCACCAAATCGCAACGAAGAAAAAGCTGGAAGGGGAGTTGCCTGCTTAAGGGTGGCTCCCCTTCTGCTATAACACGGCGCAGACACCCTGAAATGCGGAGTACGTTATGCCTGAACTTAATGGTATAGATACCATCCTGTTTGATCTTGACGGCACCCTGCTGAATGTGGATATGCACCAGTTCATCCCCGCGTATCTGGAGGCACTTGCAGGCTGTATCCCCTCCAAAGTCGATGCACAGGGATTCTGTCGCAGCATGATCAAGCGCACCATGGAGCGCATTGAACAGGGCAGTGATGGATGTCTTACCAATGAGGACTTCTACCTTCAGGCAGTCAAAACCGATATGGGCCTGGAGCCGGAACAGTTCCGCGCCGGACTCGAATGCTTCTGTAGCGAGAAACTCGACCAGCTGGCTCATCACATTCACCCCCTGCCCCTGGCGCCGAAGCTCATCCAGCGCTGTAGTGATAAACAGCTGCAGGTTATTATCGCCACCAATCCGGTATTCCCGCGCCCGGTTACGCATGCACGCCTAAAGTGGGGCGGAATTGACACCTTTGAATATCTGCACGTATCAAGCTACGAAACCAGCCGCCACTGCAAGCCCAACCCCGGCTACTTCAGCGAAATCATTGACACCTTCAACCTCAGCCCGGAGCGCTGCCTGATGGTAGGCAATGATACCGAGCACGATCTTAGCGCGGCACATCTGGGAATTAAAACCTTTCTCGTGGATACCTGGCTCATTGATCGCGGCAGCAGCATCACCCCCGACTTCCGGGGCAATCATCTGGACCTCTACCGCTTTCTGGGACATATCCCGCCATTAACACAATAAGCCCAGATACTTCGCATGCGAGCGCGGAATGCAGAGCAACTGATGGAAGCATCTGTTTGACAACTTTGGGCTTTTTAGCTAGGCTTCACGTAGTGAAATCAGGAAACCACCAGCCCGCCCGAACCCCGTCTGCGCGAGTTCTCCGGCGCAGGCCACCGCATACAACAGGAGACCCACATGGCGCGACAGGTTGAAGATCCGGATCTGGCATTCCGCTTAGCCCGGGCTATTATCTCAGATATCGCCCTGTACAATCAGGACAAGGTGAGCGAGGGAATCAAAAACGATAATATTTTTGACATCCTCGCCGATGAACTACAGGAAGGGCGTGAGCATTTCCGCGAGCGCGTAGCTGATAAAGTTGACAACCGCGATCAACTCTTTGACCGCGCCATTGTCGACGTTATGATCAAACAGGCGGGCAAAATCGAAAGCTCCATCTGGTAAATGTGTGACACTATAGAGCTAACATTCGAGCCGGGGCAGAAGATCGAGCGCCTGGACCGTTTTCTGGCGCGCACCCTGCCCGACATCAGCCGCGCACGCCTCAAGCGCCTTATCGACGAGCACCAGATCACTGCCGACGGGGCCGCGGTTAAGGCGGGGCTGCGTCTGCGCGGAGGCGAAAATATCCGCATCAGCATCCCGCGTCCGCAGGAGCTTGAGGCCACGCCCGAAGATATCCCCCTGGACATTCTCTACGAAGATTCTGACCTCATCGTTATCAACAAACCTGCCGGAATGGTAGTGCATCCGGCCAGCGGCCACTACACCGGCACTCTGGTTAACGCTTTGCTGCACCACTGTACCGACCTTTCCGGCATCGGAGGTGAATTGCGCCCCGGTATCGTGCATCGTCTGGACAAGGATACTTCCGGGGTACTGGTGGTAAGTAAAAACGATCTGAGCCATCAGGGGCTGGCGCAACAGTTCAAGGAACACAGCATCACCCGGCGCTATATTACCCTGGTGCACGGTCAGGTACAGAACGAAAGCGGGAGTATAGAAAAGCCCATCGGACGCCATCCCGGTGCACGCAAAAAGATGAGTACCCACTCCACGCGCGGAAGACGCGCCGTTACCCACTGGAAGGTGCTGCGCCGCTATGCCACAGAGCGTCTGACCTTACTGGAGATGCGTCTGGAAACAGGTCGCACCCATCAGATCAGGGTACATCTGGCGGACATGAACCTTCCCGTGGTCGGGGATCAGACCTACGGCAGTATCAAGCGCGCCAATGCCATAGCGGATGCGCAGTTGCGCACCCTCGTGCAGCAACTGCATCGGCAGGCGCTCCATGCATGGATTCTGGGCTTTAAACACCCGCGCACGGGAGAATATATGGAATACACCTCCCCTCTGCCGGCAGATATGGCACAAATTGTTACTGCGCTGGATGCCCAACATTCCATCGAAACACCGGAATATCTTCGTTTCACCTCCTGAACAACCCATCAAACACTTAACAGGATTACGCTATGAAACTGGCTAAACAGGATAAACTCAACTGCCTCCAGGCCTCCTGGGCCTCCCCTACAAATGTAGTTGCCGGAGTTACCACGCGTAACGGGGGTGTAAGCCGGGCCCCGTTCAACTCCCTGAATCTGGGAATCCACACTGATGATGCCCCACACAACGTTGAGGGGAATCTGGCTACCCTGTCCCACGCATTCGGCATATCCCAGCACCATCTGCTCCTGGTCAAGCAGGTGCACAGCTCCGATATCGTAGTGGTTGAACATAAAAACTACGATGTGAGCCATTTCCAGGATGTTGAAGCTGACGCTATCATCACCAACCAGCCCGGCCTGATGCTCGGCATTACCGTAGCTGACTGCTACCCGATTATGCTGTTTGATCCACACCAGCGTGTTGCCGCTGCGGTACATGCGGGCTGGCGCGGAGCTGCCAACGGCATCATCGGAGATACCATCGCCACCATGGAGAATGAATTCAAGTGCGACCCTTCCACGTTACTTGTGACGCTCGGGCCCGGCATCAGCAAGGAACACTATGTAGTAGGTAAAGAGGTGCGCGATGCATTCCGCAACTCAGGCAACCGCGGGCACTGGAAGGAGATTGCCGAGGAGGTAGAACTGGGGCAGTGGCGCCTGGATCTGCGCCAGAGCTGTGTAATGCAGCTACACGAAGCAGGGATAAAACCCTCCAACTGCGACGTAAGCGAACTGTGCACCTACAAAAAACGCGACATGCTGTTTTCCTATCGCCGCGATAACGGCCAGACCGGGCGCCAGATGGGCTATATCATGTTCCGCTGATCGATTATTTACGCCAGAACGAGGGCAAAAACAGCACCATCACCGTAAACAATTCCAGGCGCCCGAGGAGCATACACAGGATCAATATCCCCTTGCCGAAATCGGGCACGTGGGCGTAATTATCCGTTGGTCCCACACTCCCGAGACCGGGACCGATATTGCCCAGGGTGGCGATAACTGCTGCTCCGGCGGAGACCAGGTCCATCCCGCTGGCAGCGAGCAGAAACGAAGCTGCGACAAACACCCCCATAAACAGGGCAAAGAACCCCAGAATCGCCTGCATCACATCGGGGGCAACCGCCTTGTGCCCCAATTTTACCAGGCGTACGGTACGCGGATGGATAAGGCGGAACAGCTGAACGAGACCGTGCTTGAGGAGCAACAGAATCCGCGCCACCTTCATCCCGCCGCCGGTGGACCCCGCACAGCCCCCGATAAACATCATGAATACCAGCAGATACTGCGCCAGCACCGCCCAGAGTTCATAATCAGCCGTCGCAAAACCTGTGGTAGTAAGGATGGCAGCTGTCTGAAACGCGCTGTAGCGCAGATTCTCCAGGGCGGAGTCGTATACACTCCCGTGGTTGAGCCACATGAGCGTAGCCGTTACCCCGAGGGTGATCAGGAGATAAAAGCGAAACTCCTCGTTGCGAAAGTAATTACCGATACGTCCACGCAGAGCGTAATAGTGCAGGGAAAAGTTAACCCCCGCCATAAACATGAAAAAGGTGATCACCGTATCGATATATGCACTGTCGTATGCAGCTATAGAGGCATCACGGGTGGAAAAGCCCCCTGTCGCCATGGTGGCAAACGCGTGACACACTGCCTCGTAAAAACTCATCCCGCCAAACATGAGGAGCACGGTCTCCGCTGCGGTCAAAAACACATATACACCCCAGAGCAATTTAGCGGTGTCCTGTATGCGCGGCTTGAGTCGGTCAGCTGTGGGACCCGGCACCTCGGCGCGAAACAGCTGCATCCCCCCGACCCCGAGCATAGGGAGAATTGCGAGGGAGAGGACAATAATCCCCATCCCCCCGAGCCAATGGGTCAACGCGCGCCAGAACAGCAGGCTCTGCGACATACCTTCGATATCTGTGAGGATGGTAGCTCCGGTGGTGGTAAACCCGCTCATGGTTTCAAACACCCCATCGAGTATCGAAGGTATCGCTCCGGAGACCAGATAAGGCAAGGCCCCGAACAGCGCAAACAGAAGCCAGGAAAAGGTCACCACCGCAAACCCTTCGCGCAGATGCAGCTCTTTGTGCCCACGCGACAGCATAAACATCAGCAACCCGCTAACCAGGGTAATGCTACTGCTCAAGGCAAATACCGGAGCCATACTGTCGTTATAGTAGAGGGCGAACGGGATCGGAAGCAGCAGAGTGAGGGCCATGAAGATCAACAGTGATCCCAGAATATGGGTAACGCTACGGATATCCATTTACGCAAAAAACCTGTCTACTTTGGTAAGCGCTTCGGGGAGAGCAAACACTACCACCCGGTCTCCCGCTTTTATGATTGAATCCCCGGTGGCAATCTGATAATCGGTGCCGCGCACAATCGCACCCACGAGGGCTCCCTTGGGGAAATTCATCGACTTCAGTGGTACATCGATGTGGGTGTTCCCCTCCTTAACCTCCATCTCGAGCACTTCGGCGTTGCTCCCTTCAACCGTTGAGAGCGATACCACACTGCCGGAACGCACATATTTAAGCATCGCACCGGCTGCGGCCATGCGCGGGGATACGCACGCATCGATTCCCAGCCCGGGGGCAAGATTGAGAAGCTCAGGGCGATTTACCAATGCCAAAGCACGCCCCTGTGCCTGTTGCTTGTACAACAGCGAGCACAGAATATTGGTTTCATCCGAGCCGGTAACCGCAATAAAAAGCTCCGCCTGCGCCAGCCCCTCTTCGAGCAGCGCCGGCATATCGTTGCCATCCGCCTGAATGACGGCGGTCTTTTCCAGTTCAGCTGCAACCCTGCGACACCGGCGTAGATTCTTATCCACCAGGCGCACGTCAAAATGGAGCTGTTCGAGCTGAGCGGCGATCCGCACCCCCACCTGGCTGCCACCGAGGATGAACACCCGGGTAGTGCTGCGTTTTTTCCTCTTCTTCTTTTCAAACATGTACTGGATCGAAGGGAGATCCTTTTCGCGCGCAATAATGTAGATGCTGTCGCCCTCTTCAATAACGTCATCCCCGCGCGGGATAATGGTTTTGTCATCGCGCGCAATCGCGGTTACCACAAAATCGTAGATGCCGCGCAGCTCCCCCAGCTCCTGCAGGGTGATACCGCACAGAGGGCTGTCGGCATCGATACGGTAGCCGAGAAACTGAATGTGCCCTTCGACAAACTCCGCTACGTCAAACGCGCCGCTGCGGCATGCGATCTTAGCCATCTCGTCCGCTACTTCATCTGCCGGATTAATAAGGAGATCGATGCCGAGCTTCTCTTTCGACAGCACCGCCCCCCGGCTGCGGTATTCGATACTTTTAACCCGAGCCAGGCGCTTGTCTACCCTGTATTCGCGTGCAAGGAGACATGCGAGGATATTCACCTCATCCATATCGGTAACGGCGATAAAGATATCGCACCCTTTAATTTGCGCCTGTTCGAGCACTTCGGCACTCGCACCGTTGCCCGCGACCGTCATTACATTCAGGCCTTCCTGCACCTGATCCAGGTGGGCCTGATCATGATCCACCAGCACCACCTCGTGCCCCTCGTTACACAGGCGCTGTGACAGAAAGCATCCAACCTGCCCTGCTCCAACAATCAATACCTTCATAAAATAGTTCCTGTTATGGTAGGGGAACAATACGCTGAGACCCTACTCGTCATACTCATGAATATAAGGCGAACATTGCACCTGCTGTTTTAAGCGCTTGTAAAGGGAAAATCCAGTATAAATTTTCCTCTGGCATGCATACTCTTGTATTTCCAGCCCCGCCTGTGCCATCATTCCGCAATGAACCTTTTTGCCGACATACCCGATGAACAACTGCGCAAAGAGCGCGAGGCCGCACGTAAATTGCGTAAAAGCCAGTGGTGGCAGAATCGCATTGCCAAAGGGCGCTGCCATTACTGCAACGCCGAGGTTGCCCCCAAAGAACTCACCCTCGACCACATTGTCCCCCTGGTGCGCGGCGGGCGCAGCACCAAAGGCAATTGTGTTGCAGCATGCAAGGAGTGCAACACCCAAAAGCGCGACCTGCTCCCCACTGAGTGGGACGCATATCTCGAGAGCCTGAACTATACCGACCCTGCCAGTGAAATCTAGAATCATGGAACCCAAACCCTACCGCCTATACTCCCAGTTCCTGAAACAGCAATTCGGCCATCGGGTGCATAAAATATCTGTCGATGCCGGCTTCACCTGCCCGAATCGCGGCGAAGGGCACGGCGAGGGCGGATGCCTGTTCTGCGATCTTAGCGGTTCCGGAGCCACCGGCATCGCGCGGGGCCTCTCTATTCGGGAACAGCTTCAACACGGCAAGGAGATTATGCGGCGTAAGTACAAGGCGAAACAGTTTATCGCCTACTTTCAGCCCTTTTCCAACACCTACGCCCCGGTTGAAACCCTGCGCAGCTATTATGACGAGGCTCTGAGCGTGGAGGATATGGTGGGCCTCGCCATTGGCACGCGCCCCGACTGCGTTCCCCCCGAGGTGCTTGACCTCCTCACAGAATACCATGAGCACACCGACCTGTGGCTTGAGCTTGGATTACAGAGCTGCCACGACTCCAGCCTAACTTTTCTGCAACGCGGGCACAACTACGCCACATTTCTCGAAGCTGTTGCCGGAGCACAGCAACGCGACATGCGCCTGTGTGTGCATGTGATTCTGGGATTACCCGGCGAGACCCGATCTCAAATGCTAGAAACTGCGGATGAAATGGCACGCCTGCGCATCGATGGAATAAAGATACACCTGCTGCATATTCTCGCGGGCACCCCGCTGGGCGATATGTATAATGATGGGGGAATTAAAGTGCTGGACCAGGATGAATATGTAAATCTGGCAGCGGACTTTATCGAGCGCCTCCACCCCGAGACCCTTATTCATCGCCTCACCGGCGACGGTCCGCGCGCTACCCTGCTCGCTCCAGTGTGGTCGCTGAATAAATGGGAGGTGCTCAACGCCATTGACGCTACATTTGCGCAGCGCGGCAGCAGGCAGGGGAGTAGATGCAAATACGCCTGACAACATAGACGCACTTACTCTATGCGGACCTATCTGCATTCAGAACTTATTTGGTTATATTATTGAATACACTAAAGCGAAGCGCTCAGAAATTACTGAAGAAGCGATGGTGGGGCAGAGGGACGATCAGGAACGGCTATCTACAGGAACAGATTCCGCTGCCGTGGCAGTTGCTGTTCCAACCCGTGCCTGGGGTTCATCCCAGGAGACAAAGACCAGTGAGGCCCATACAATGCTGATAAAGAGAATGATTATTCTTGGCATGGCGGCTAAGATACACGAATCACTGTAAAAAAAGCAAGGCCTCTGTACCGCGATCAGCTTATTTTTTACTCATATCCAGAAAAGAGGATGTCTCTTGTTACTACTCAACCAACCCCAGCAACAGGCGGTAGAACATACCCGCGGTGCACTGTTGGTTCTCGCGGGGGCGGGCTCGGGCAAAACCCGGGTTATTACAACCCGCATTGCGCGTCTTCTGCACACCACCCCGGCGGAATCGATTGTAGCCCTGACCTTCACCAACAAGGCGGCGCGCGAAATGCGTGAACGCGTGGTGGAAGAGGTGGGGCGCAAACGCGCCAAGGGCCTGATTATCTCAACTTTCCACTCCCTCGGAGTGCGGATTCTGCGCCAACATATTGAACGTCTGGGGTATAAAAAGAATTTCTCCATCTACGCCGGTGCTGACCAGATACGCCTGGTGCGTGATTTGTTACCCCAGCGTAATACCAGTGACGGCAAGAGTCTCGATGCTGAGATCATCCTCCAGCGCATCAGCAGCGCCAAGAGCCGCCTTATCGGGCCGGAGGATTTCTCCGCCCCTGAATATGATGAGTTCGCACAGATCACAGCGCTTGTGTACCCTCGCTATCAGCAGGCATTGAAGGCATGCAACGCCATCGACTTTGACGATATCCTCTCTTTATGCATCGAGCTGTTTCATGCCCATCCCAAGGTACTGCAACAGTACCGCACCCAGTTCGAATACATCATGGTGGACGAATACCAGGACACCAACCATGTGCAGTACCATTTATTACGCGAATTATGCGGCCCCCAGGGGAATATCTGTGTTGTAGGTGATGATGATCAGTCCATCTACGGCTGGCGCGGTGCCCAGGCGGGGAACATCCTCGACTTCGAAGAGGATTTCAGCTCAGCTACCGTAATAAAGCTGGAGCAGAACTACCGCTCGAGCGCCAACATCCTCACTGCGGCCAACTTTCTGATCCAGCATAACGCAACACGCCACGACAAACACCTCTGGACCAGCGGAGACGCGGGAGCTCCAGTGCGCTACCTGTGCTGCGATGACGGTGAAGATGAAGCCACCACCATTATCGACGAGATCCACGCCCTGCGCTCGCGGCATAACTACACCCACCGCGATTTTGCCATTCTGTATCGCACCAACGGGCAGTCGCGCATATTTGAAGAGCAGCTGCGCTTCGCCAACATCCCCTATGTCCTCATCGGCGGACAGCAGTTTTTTGACCGCCGCGAGGTGCGCGACACCCTCGCATACCTGAAGGTGCTCGCGAATCCGGCGGACGAAGTGAACCTGCTGCGCATCCTCAACTATCCGCGCCGCGGCATCGGGGAAACCACGGCACAACGCCTTATCACCCTCTCACTGGAGCGCGAAATTCCTCTGTGGGAACTGATGCAGGACCCTGAACTTGCAGACCATATCGGTGAAAAAGCCACGGAGCGGGTGCAGGCATTCATCCAGCTTATGCTGCGCTATAAACGCCTCTTCAACTTCCCGGATCAACTTCTGGGCACAGCACAGAACCTGTTTGAAGAGATCGGCCTCGAAGAGGAACTCTACCGCCAGGCCGACGACCCCAAGCAGGCGCGCCGACGGGTGGAGAATATGCACGAGGTGATCAACGCCCTTGCCTCCTACATCGAACGCGAGGGGATTGCCACCCTGAGCGGATTTCTCGAGAAGGTATCCCTCCTCGATCGCGATGAACCGGGGCGCAACACCAAAGAGGAAAAGCTCCAGCAGGATGCGGTGGTCCTCATGAGTCTGCATTCAAGCAAGGGGCTGGAGTTTCCCTGTGTGTTTCTTGTTGGAATGGAGGAGGGGACCCTGCCCCACTCCAAGGTGCTCGAAGAGGGGGGCGATATTGCCGAGGAGCGCCGCCTGTGCTACGTCGGCATCACCCGTGCGCGTGAGCACCTGATTCTGACCGGAGCATCACAGCGCAAACGCTACGGACGCATGCATGCCAAGCAACCCAGCCGCTTTCTCAATGAATTGCCACAGGAGATCATTGCCACCACCGAGGAGGAGCCGGATCCGGAAGAGCAGGAGCAGCGTGCGACAGATTTTTTTGCGCAGATGCAGGCGATGCTGCAAAAACCGCAGAGCGACAATGAACAGGGTTGACATCCTGCCCAAATCCGCGAATTTAGATGGAATATACATTGAACTGAAATAGCCATTCTGGTTTAATGTGAAAGTCTGTCGCTCAAGTGCATCGGCAACTAACCTAAGAAAGCGTTCAAACTACATCCACCCCCAAGGAGGCTATTCTGAAACTTCTCTCGCGCCGGAAAAAAAGCCAGCGTTGTATTGGTGTGGCTCTGTGTTCTGATGGTGTTGCCGTGGCACTTCTGTCTAAAAACCCGCATGGAGAAAGTACGCCCTGTCTGGAGTACGCCGCACACGCCTGTTGCAGCACCGAAGATTACGCCACAACCCTCAAGCAGATGATTAGTGGCTTTGACCTTGATGGTGCTGCCTGTGTTGCTATCATGCCCCGCGGCAGCTACAACCTCATGCAGACCGAGCTTCCTGCGGTCCCGGCGGATGAGCTCCACGAAGCTGTGCGCTGGCAGATCCGCGATCTCCTCGATTTTCCTGCCGCTGAAGCCGTCATTGAAACCATCCAGTTTGACGACACGGCCAATGGCCAGCCCCTCTCCTTTGCCATAGCGGCGCAACGTCAGAAAATCCGGGAATTGGTGAAAGTGGTGCGCGATACTGCCGCTCTTGATCTCCATGCTATCGACATCCCTGAGTTGAGCCTGCGAACACTCTTAAGAGAAGTGGATGGCAATGAACAGGGTCTGGCGCTGTTACTCCTGTGGGGAACTGCCGGTCTGGTGGTTATAACCCGGGGAGAGGAGTTGTGCATGGCGCGCAAGGTAGGGATAGGTACCGATGCCCTGCTCAATGCCGCCGACCCGGACCCCGAAGCAGGGGTGGATATCTCCATGGCACAACAGGAGCTGCTGGACGAGGCGATCCTCGACATCCAACGTTCGCTCGACTTTTACGAGAGTAATGTCGCCCGGCGCCCGGTGCGCAAGGTGCTGATTGCCCCGCTGGGGATGCCTCTGCCGGGGCTGGTGGAATACCTGGATACCTACCTGAATCCCGAAGTGGGCTTCCTCGATCTTGAGCAGATACTGAAACACAAACATCCGAATGATGATAACAAAGAACATGGCAATGAACAGATCACCACTGCGGTGCTTCCCGCTATCAGTGCCGCCATGCGCGCCCTTGAGATGCAGTCATGAAGTATATCAATCTGTACCATAAGGAGTTCCAGCCCTATCGCACCCCGGCACTGGTACGCGTACTTCAGCTTGTGGTTGTGTGCCTGGTAGTGGGCGGTGCAGGAGCCTACTTCTGGCAATCCTCCCGGATAGAAGATCTACGCTCCAATCTGCAGCAGGCAGAATCCACACGCGATCAACTCAACACCCAGCTCACCGACATACAGCAACGCCTCGAAGCCCAGCAGTCAGACCCGGGGCTGCAGCGTAAAATTGACTCATTGCGCCAGAAGCTCAAGGTTCAGCGCCCCCTGTTTGACACCCTGGAGCATATGAACAGCCGCAGGGGTCACAGCATTGAAGTGCTCAACACCCTGGCACAGCAACCCCTGCCTGAGGTCTGGTTTACCCGCATCGAGCTCGACACGAGCACTGCGCAGGTAGAACTTGAAGGAGCCGGACTTGATCCAGGGGAGATTTCGCGGGCGTTTGATATCCTCATGGCCCAGCAGGTGTTTGCCGGGCAGGATTTTGCTCATCTCCGGATCCAGCGGCGCGAAGATGGAATTTATCGGTTTACCCTGGCCAGCCGCTTCAACGCCATGGAGGAGCGCCCGTGAAACCTGTTGCCGAGATGATAGAGCCTCTGAAAGCCTGGTTTCTTGCCCTGAGCAAGCGCGAACGCATCATGGTGGGAGCAGCAGCCATTCTGGCGCCGGCGTATCTGCTGATCACGCTGGTGATAATGCCCGCTATAGATGAGTACCGCGCCCTCGAAAAGCGCCTTGAAACCCAGAAGCGCAACAACACTGAACTTGCGCAACAGATAAGCGAGCTGAGCACGGAGTTGCAGCACAGCCCCAACAGCCGCCAGCGCCGCGAGATTGAACGCCTGGAAGAGAAACTCAGTGAATTGCACACCGAGGTAGGAGCACATCTGGATGCGCTGGTAGCGCCCGAACAGATGCCCACTATTCTGCGGCGCCTGCTGCAACACCATTCCGGGTTGGCCCTGCGTAACATTCATAACGCAGCACCACAGATTATCCGCCCCCGGGGGAACAGCGGGTCTGAAGATGGGGATAGTGCGGATAATAATTTAAGCTCCACTGAAAACCGTCGAAAAGATGAGGTAGAGCGCCTCTATCGTCAGCCCCTTATTCTGGAGTTGGAGGGTCCGTATCTGGATGCCCTTGCGTATCTGGAAAAGATCCGCGCCTGGCCCGAACATATGTTTATTGACTCCGTCGAAATAAGCATGGAAGAGTACCCCCGGAATCAGATAACCCTGCAGATTTCGAGTATCAGCACCGCCTCAAGCCTGTTGCGCGGTAGCAGTAGCGGAGGCGCACTATGAGATCCACCCTGCAGACATGGACAGCGGCGCTCGTTGGACTCGCGATTTTATCCTGTGCCGGGCTCGCTATCCCACACGCGGTGAAGGCAGAACTCCACGATCCCATGCGCCCGAGCCCTACAACCGCGCAGAGCACCAATAACACTGAGGATGAAGCTGCTTCAGCACTGCCTCCTCTGCATGCGATACTCATAAGTGCCACCTCCAAAGTGGCCATTTTCGGGACGCAACGCGTGCACGAAGGGGAGCGCATAGGGCGCTACCGCATCAAACGTATACACCCCGGTCGGGTTGAGCTTTCCGATGGTGATTCACACCTTGAACGCCGTCTGTTCCCCGCAATTACGACCTTCGAGGATAACAGATGATTACATACACAGCCCGCAACATAGCCTCACACATGACATCTCGCGCCCGCATCAGACCTTTACTTCTCCTTGTAGCGCTCGCGGCCATCATCCTGTGCAACAGCGCATGCAGCAGAGTCAAATCACCGGCGGTAAACAGCAATCCCACGCGCGATGCCATCAAAACCGCGCTCGAACCCAATGCTGTAGAGACCCCCGATTCATCCGTTGACGTACCCGCGGAAATTGACCGCGCTCTCCTCCCCCCGTTGAGTCCACAGGAACAAACCGAGCCCCGGCGTTTTGACATTGGAGCTGAAGGGGTGGATGCGCGCGCTTTTTTTGCCGGCCTTGCCGCCGAGACCCACACCAATGTAGTGGTCCATCCGGCGATCAGTGGCAGCATCAGCTTAAACTTAAGAGATGTAACCCTGGAGGAAACCCTGAACATCGTGCGCGAAGTTTACGG
>JAWOFA010000050.1:0-28918 GCA_046482505.1 Desulfuromonadaceae bacterium
TTTTTCTCGACAGTACGGGCAAGACGCCATGGAAATGGCAGATGCGCTGGCTGGAAGATTTGCTGGAACCGGATCGGAGCGACAACCGCTTCATATTCATCTCTCATCCACCTCTAAAGCCATCTTTCAAGGTTCCTTTCGATACTGAAGATGATTACCTTCACCCGGATGCATTCCGCTCCGCGCTATTAAGTATTTCACGTAAGTATTCCATTGATATGGTTTTTTCTACCAATCTTTCTCTTTATGCAGAGAACAAACGAGACCCCACCACATTTATAACTACCGGGGGCGCAGGTGGTCTGGTATTGAACAATGATCACAGCTTTTACCATTTTGTACGGGTTGATGTCCCCGCAACTGGTAAAGCATCATATTCTATCGAGCGCCTCGAAGTCCGCCAGCACCCTTTGCTGAAACAGCTTGAAAGTCTGTGGTTTTTTATCTATTCGTTCCTCTACACAGGATACTTGAACTTTATCCTGTTAGTAACACTGCTTAGCCTTGTTGCGATAAAACTCTATAACATCGTATTTACGAAACGCGAATACTATCCCGATTACGATCTTGATCCCTCCCCTTTGCTTGAAAAGTCTCTTAATGTGGCAATGTTTACCAACAACTACCTCCCATTTATAGGCGGGGTGCCGATCTCTATTCAACGTTTAAGCTCTGCTTTGCGCAATTCGGGCGATCACGTTATCATCGTCGCCCCCAGATATGATACCCAGTCGGATGATGAAACAGATATCCTGCGCCTTTCTACCCTGTTCAAGGCCGGGCGAAAAAACGAGTTCCGTATTGCAAATATATTTTCTTTGCGCATCTGGAACAGGTTAAAGCGTCACAAGCCAGACATTATACATATTCACCACCCCTTCTGGCTGGGATCTTTAGGTCTTTTCATGGCGCGGCGCCTGGATATTCCCGCTGTTTATACCTATCACACGCGCCTGGAGGAATATGCTCATTTTGTTCCACTCCCCGGCGCCCTGTTTCGCAACCTGATTTCCCATGCGCTGATTAAGCGTTTTGCCAATAGATGTGACTGCGTTATCGTCCCCACTTATTCGACAGAAGAGTATCTGCGCATCATCGGGGTTAAGCGTCCCATCGAGATACAGCCCACAGGCATTGAATACCACAGGTTTCAAAAATATGATGAAGGTAAACTTTCGCACTTAAGAAGCCAGTTTCACATGGGAGATGAACAAATCCTGGTGAGCGTCTCCCGTCTTTCCAATGAAAAGAACATCGACTTTATGCTTGATGCTATTGCGACTATTCCGACGAAAACCTCTGTGGCGTTCAGGTTGTTTATCATAGGAGATGGTCACGAACATCAACGCTTGCAGCAACGGCTCGAAACCATGGGACTCTCTGAAGTTGTGACGCTGGTGGGTGCTGTACCACCCCGGGAGATCGTTTACTGGTATCAGGTCGCGGATATGTTTGTGTTCACATCCCGCTCTGAAACTCAGGGAATGGTCATTCTGGAAGCAATGTCTGCAGGCTTACCCGTGGTCGCAGTACGTTCGAGCGGCATTGATGACGTGGTTAAAGATGGGGTTAACGGATACAAAACCCCTCAGCGGGTTGAATATTGGAGTGATCGCGTAGTCGAATTGCTGGAGCAGGATGAGAAACGTACCGACCTGGGAGAGAACGCGCGAGAGTTCGCGCGCGAATACTCGGTTGAACATTTTGCCGCTAACGTGCGCCAGATTTATGCCCAGACCCTTGCGCAACGAGCGCAAAAGTAACAGTAACAATACACAGAAGCTCCCTGGAATCTTAAAAACAGCCGGAAAGACGACTCAATGCCTAAAGAAGTATTCGAGAAAACAGTAGAAATATTCAGCGACGGCGCCTGCAGCGGCAACCCCGGCCCCGGAGGATTTGGGACACTTTTGCGCAGTGGGGAGCATATACGCGAAATCTGCGGCTATTCCCCCCGGACTACAAACAATCGCATGGAGATGCTGGGCGCTATCATGGGGCTTGAAGCGCTTAAATTCCCGTGCAATGTGAAATTAACCACAGATTCTCAGTACCTGCTCAACGGGATGACCAAATGGATTCACGCGTGGAAAAAAAAGGGCTGGAAAAACTCCCAGAAAAAGGAGGTTCTTAACAAGGATCTATGGCAGCGCCTTGACAAGCTGGCGCAGAAGCATAACATTGAATGGCACTGGGTACGGGGTCATACCGGTCACCCGGAGAATGAACGCTGTGATGAACTCGCGCGTCAGGCTATTGCAGACCGGGCTCCACTCGTTGATACCCCAATCGAGATCAGCAAATAAACTACAAAAATCCAATCATCCGCACCAAGGAGGGATCATGACTCACCGAAACGATATAGCGCGTTTTCTGGGCGCAAAAAAATTCGCCGTCGCCGGTGCTTCCACCCGGCGGCATAAGTTTGGAAACAAGGTACTGCGCTGCTATCTGGAACACGGCTATGACGTGATTCCGGTAAATCCAGGCGCAGACGAGGTGGAAGGCTTAACCTGTGTGGCAAGTGTCACCGATCTCCCCCCTGAGGTTGATGCCCTCTCCATCATTACTGCTCCCGCTGTCACCCTGGAGGTGGTACAGCAATCAGTTGAAAAGGGGATTAAGCACATCTGGATGCAGCCGGGTGCCGAAGAGCCCGAGGCGGTTGAGCTGTGCCGTGAGCACGAAATAAATGTTATCGCTGACGGCAGTTGCCTGCTGGTTGAGTTGGGATTCAGCGGCGGGCACTAAAGAGCTCCTGCATACATCACGTGATCCAGGCACAATAATTCATCACATATGGATGCTGCAACGCAAAAAGCCCCGTCATGACTCATGGTCAGACGGGGCTTTTTGTGTTTATGGCCCGGATACCGGGTGTGGAGAGAAATTAATCTTTAGCTATCTCCACGGGTACGATCCGCTGTGAAGCGGGAGCGACCTGCATGGCATTGATATCTGCAAAGTGGTAAGGAGCAAATAACACGCCGGCAGGGACATACGCACTTACCCTTGCCGGAGCACTGAAGGATCCCACTGAGCTCTTCAATGTAAGCTTTTGTCCCTCTTTCACACCAATCTTTTCGGCATCTGCAGTGCTGATTTCAACATACCCGCTCGGAGCGATTTCAAGAGCCCCTGCGGAATAGGTTGAAGTAACCCCGGTATGAGCGTGCATTTTACCCACCACAAGAACCGATCCTGAAACAGTCTCGGCACTCTTGAACTCAGAAAAAATCAATCCGGCGGGGGCAGGAGCATACTTCTTTTTAACTCCGGGGCACAAGTACTTTTCACCACTCACATCGAGAGTCTCAAAGAGACCACTCAAAGCATTGAGTTCGGCTCGTAATCCAGCAGGGTCGGCATTAACTTCTTTTCCACTGGCGGTCCGGTAGAGTGACGCGAGAATTTCTCCATCGGTTCTGGCTTTACCCAAGGGGTTCATTGCCTGCTGTAACAGCCCCGCAGTATTATCACATGCGATATAGGTGCCACTCTTCTCTGCAAATGAGGCAGCGGGCAGAACCACGTCAGCCATGTTGCTCAGGTCCGACTCAAGGATATCCTGAACTACCAGATACTCGAGCTTCTTGAGTGCATCACGCCATCGTTGACTTTCCGGATAGGTAACCAGAGGATTCACCCCGGCAAGATAGAGGAACTTGATGTCTCCCTTCTCAATCCCCTCCAGGATCTGTACTGCATTGCACCCTTTATCAGGCAACTGGTCGCAGCCCCATGTTTTGGCAGCAACATCAGCTTTTTTGGTGTAATCGAGCCCGCCGGGAAGCTTCTCAGGGCTTACGCCCGCATCCAGCAGACCTTGAGTATTGGGACGTTCATCGACCAGATAAACTCCTCCTCCGTTACCCTTCAATGCTCCGCTGAGAATAGCAAAATTGGCAAGGGCAGCGGAAATATCTGTAACTGCCGCAGCACCCGTTACATCCGCACCGAAAACTACAGCCACCTTATCGGCAGTACCGAACTTCTGCGCGGCTTCTTCAAGGAGTTCCATGTCCACGCCGGCCGCAGCCGCAGCTTTCTTAACATCGACCCCAGATACGAACTTCTTGACATCGGCGCTATTCTTGACGAATTTCTTGATAAAGGCGCTGTCTTCTAGCCCCTGCTCGAGCATAAGTTTAGAGAGTGCTGCTATCAGGCCAACCTCAGAACCGGGTGCATAGTTAAGAAACACGTGCGAATGATCGGCAATGCGAACGGAGCGCATATTAGCCACACACAGGTACGCATCATTTTTACGCATGGCGCGCTGTATCTGATAATTGATCTGCGGCTGTTCGGAAGTAATATCAGAGCCGAAAACCAGCACGGCATCAGCACATGCAATGTCCGTAGCCGGCGCGCTACCCCCGTTGAGACGCAATGCGGCTCGCAAAGTCTCAGATGCAGCGCGAATACCGTAGCATGCAAAAGAATCAATATTGTTGCTTCCATATCCGGCACGGAAGAGTTTCTGGAACTGGTAATTCTCTTCAAGAGTCAAGCGCGCGGAACTCAAGCCGGCTACAGCATCTCCTCCAAGGGAGCGTACTTTATTATTTACTCTTTCCAGAGCCGTATCCCAATCGGTTTGCGCACCTTCGACAACCGGAGTTAAAAGGCGGTTTTCTGAGTTTACAAACTCGTACCCGAAGCTGGTATCAAAGCTTTGCACCCCGTTATTTATGGTGACCTCATCTTCAGAAGTGATACGGTAAAGTTTTCCGTTTTTAACATTCAACTCAACCTGCTCAAGACTGCCGCCGGCAAAGCCGAGTGACGGCACCTTGTTCAGGGTCCAGCAGCGGGCCTTGTGACGGTATGGTTTGGAGATCATGGCCCCGACCGGGCAGACTGTAACGGCATTGCCCTCTATATAGGGGTCGATGGTGTTCTGCCCTTTTTTACGCTCAATATATGCTTTATCCCCCACTTCACTGACGTAGAAATCGCCAATACCGGTGAGTTCATGACCAACCTTGACGCACTTTTCGCACAGTATGCATCGTGCGGGCACATTCTCAATCAGTGGCCAATCCTTGATCTTGGACATCGCCACGTCCTGAGCCTTGAAAGGCTGGTCAAGTATATGCTGATCAAAACAGATATCCTGCAGATCGCACTCCCCGGCTGCATCACATACAGGGCAGTCGAGTGGGTGGTTAACCAGCATCAGGCGGATCATATCACGGCGCTGACGTTCCAGCTCAGGAGTAGATGTCGTCACATTGATACCGTCCACTGCGATGGTGTTGCACGCTGTAACCGGAGCCTCGACCCCTTCTACCTCTACCAGACAGACGCGACACGCACCGGTGGTTGAAATCTTTTTCAGATAGCACATGGTAGGGATTTTGATCCCCAGCTTTTCGGCCGCAGCAATTATGGGCAAACCCGCTTCGATCTCAACTTCCTGCCCATCAATGGTGAGACGAATCATTTCATTTTCGGTTTTATGGCTCATATGTAAATCCTAAATCCCGTCTAAATTCGCATTACCAAAATCATCAGTCAACGGCTACCATGCCTACACGGTAACAGCGCAGACACCGATCTGCCTCTACCACTGCTTGACTTTCCGGCATCGCCTTTTCAACTTCTTCGTAATTCGTCGCGCGTTCCGCTCCACTCAACTTGGGCTGGTGTTCACGTTTGAGCCCTCCCAGGGTAGGGATTTTCTCATCAGGGTCAAACACACCGAGACGATTCACAATATCTTCCATGGCTTCCTCGTCATCGAGGACCGCCTTCCCATCCATCAGGTAACGGTGCATTACACTTGCGGCACGTTTACCGTGACCTACGGCAAGAACCACGGTCATGGCACCGTACTCACAGTCACCCCCGGCAAAGATACCTTCGTTATCAGTCATCATAGTGCCGTTATTGGTAACGATACTGCTCCAGCGTGTCTGCTTGATACCGTAGTCATCATCTTCGAGATAAGACAGATCAGGATCCTGACCAATAGCCGGGATTACCATGTCACACGGAATCACGTATTCTGAACCTTCAACAGGCTGCGGGCGACGCCGTCCGGAATCATCCGGTTCTCCTAGTTCCATCTTGATAACTTCCACCCCGGTTATTTTGTTGTTCTCTGTAACCAGTCGGGTCGGATTGACGAGAAACTCGAAGCGCACATTTTCCTCATCAGCATCGTCAACTTCGTATGGTTCTGCCGGCATCTCTTTGCGGGTACGCCGGTATACAAGGATAGAATCTTCTGCACCTTCGCGCAGGGCCACACGCACACAGTCAATGGCGGTGTTACCCCCACCAACAACCAGCACCCGTTTCGGCGTTTTTATGTCCTGGCCCAGGGCTACTGCGCGGAGGTAGTTAATACCGCCTTCCGAGAACCCTTCATAGCCGGCATCTTCCCCTTCAACACCCATGGGCTTGGATTTAAATGCCCCGGTACCGAGGAACACCGCATCGTACTGCTCTTTTAGTTCGCGCAGAGACACATCACGCCCCAACTTCACGCCATACTCTATCTCTACGCCAAGATCCTTCACGATCTCGGCTTCACGGCGCAACAGGGGGCGCGGCATACGATAATCAGGGATACCCACGGCTACAGTACCGCCCGGTTCGTTAAGCATATCGATGATCTTGACTTTATGCCCTTCGAGAGCAAGATAATATGCTGTAGTCAGGCCTGCAGGCCCGGCACCAACCACCATAACCTTTTTGCCGGTAGCGGGCTTGGGCTGCATGGGGGGACAACGATGATGCATCCACTCATGATCTGAAGCAACGCGCTTCATCACCATGATGCTCACGGGCTCATCTATCAGAGCTCGTCGGCACGCAGTTTCGCAGGGGTGAGGACATACTCGGCCACAAACGGCGGGTATAGGCATCTGCTCACGGATTTTCTCCAACGACTCATCAAAGCGGTAGTTTTTAATCTCTTCTATATATGCCGGAATGTCAATGTGCGCCGGGCAGGTATCCATACACGGAGCGGTCAGCTTGTCGACATAGGCTCCGGCATACTCAGGCTTACGTTTACCTCCCAGATATTCAAGATAGTTATCTCGAAAGTGCTTTACACTATCCTGCACCGGGATTACCGCCGTCATGCACAAGGTGCATTTACAATCCTGCATTAATTCCGCAAGGTTTTCGATTACATCGAGATCGCTCTCCTGCCCCTGGCCGGAGATAATACGTGCCAGGGTATCCTGCAACACCCTGGTCCCTTTTTTGCCTGGAGTACATTTGCCGCAACAGTGTTTTTCCTGGATGCGCTTCATATACTCGGCAGCCATAGCTACAACATCGGTTTTGGGATCAAGTATCACAAACCCGTCCCAGCCCATGAAGGCTCTGACTTCCTTGTTGCACAAATACTCGGTTGGAATTTTCAGCTTCAATGAAGCCAGATCAACACTCCCGCCCTCGCGGTTATCGACGATCTTCCTTCCCCAGCTGGAAAAAACTATCTCAGACAATATGACCTCCTGTAATACCCGCGCCCAGAGCGTGCATTTGGGCAACTATTCCGGCAAAAAGAGCGCGCCAGCGCCCTCTTTTTTAAGCAAAAAACACTCTATATTTTGTATACAGTATGCAGGTTGATAACACGAACACCGCAATTAAATCAAGAATATTTTTACCCCACGGCCTTGCGTAATTCAGCTAGATTGCGGGGATAATCACTCCCGTTAAACACTGCGCTTCCGGCGACAAACACATCAGCTCCCGCCCTGGATATCTCGGCAATATTGGCTGCTTTTACCCCACCATCCACTTCGAGCTCAATGTTCCTGCCGCTGCGTTCAATCATGGAGCGCATGCGTGCAATCTTGTCCAGCGTGAAAGGGATGAACCCCTGCCCACCAAACCCGGGATTAACAGTCATGAGAAGCACCATATCCACTTCGGCCAGAATAAGCTCAAGGGTATCTACCGGGGTAGCTGGGTTCAGTGAAACACCGGCACGCTTTCCGAAGCTGTGAATCAACTGCACCGTGCGATGCAGATGAGGAACCGCTTCCTGGTGTACGGTGATGATATCCGCTCCAGCAGCAGCAAAGTCAGGGATATAGGTATCAGGATTTTCAATCATCAGATGCACATCCAACGGCAGAGAGGTAACGGGACGTAACGCCTTTACCACCGGGGCACCAATGGTGATATTGGGAACAAAGTGACCATCCATGACATCTACGTGGATATAGTCGGCACCGCCCTGCTCTACAGCCTGCACTTCTTCACCGAGGCGGGCAAAATCAGCAGAGAGAATAGAGGGAGATATTTTCACCATGTACGGACTCCTGTGAACTTGAGTTATGCTTGCGAGTATCTTTATTTGATGGATAGACTTCCTGGCGGATATCTAGCCGGCGCGCAGATAGTAACATATTAAGGCCCAGGCGAGCCGAAAAACTGCCCCTGACCACGAACCCCTGTACTTAGCAGGAATTCAACCCGCGCTCCGGCGTAGCAGCACAGCGGCAAAAAAGCAATCCATACCCGCATCACCGAGGCCCAGAGTGCTAAAGAAACCTGCCTGGGTAAGGAGCGTACTCCAGTGAGGGGACAATACTGTATGCAGATCCTGCATGCGGAATTCAGGATGGTGCAGAAGAAAATCCTCTACCACATCCACTGATTCTTCCGGAGTGGTGGTACACAGCGAATACACCAGCTTGCCTCCAGGTGCAACACAGGACGCAGCGTTGTCGAGAATGCGGCGCTGAATTCGCGCCAACGCCGCAATATCCCTCTCCTGTCGACGCCAGCGCAACTCCGGATTACGGCGCAATACCCCCAGGCCGGAGCAGGGTGCATCCACCAGAACAGTGTCGAAAGGAGTGTCTTCCCCTGCGGGGTAAGGCTTCGTCATATCATGAACCCCGGTGTCGATGTTGCGACATCCCTGGCGCTGCGCCCCGCTCTGTAGCTGTTGCAGACGATGTTGATGCAGATCAAGTGCAACAATATCAACCTGATTTTGCCCCAGGGCTGCAATGTGACAGGTTTTGCCCCCGGGGGCGGCACAAACATCCAGAACTCTCTGCCCGGGCTGCACCTGCAGGAGGTGACCCACAAGCATACTCGCCTCATCCTGTGGCTGCAGCAGACCTTCATGCAGCCACTCCCGCTGTGCTGCGGCGCTACCTTTCACCACAATGCCGTCGGGAGAATATTTGGTTGGATATGCTTCAACTTCAGCATCTTCAAATTGTTGCAGTATCTGGGTACGTGTGCTTTTCAGGGTATTGACCCGCATGGTATTGGGTGCGGCATGGGCATTGAGTTCAGCCAACTGGATAGCTGTTTCGGTACCGTAGTGCGCAATCCAGCGCCGGGCCACCCACCCGGGCAATGACAAGGCGTGGGTGATGTACGCGAGAGGATCTTCTTCACGGTCAGGCCAGGGATGGGCATCGCCCTGACGTACCAGATTGCGCAATATCCCGTTCAGAAACCCGGTAGCACGCTCAAGTCGCATGCTGCGCGCAAGCTCAACACAGCTGTGCACTGCAGCATGGGGAGGCACCCGATCCAAATACAGGATCTGATACGCCCCCAGGCGCAACAAAATCTGTACCGGGATTTCCAGCTTCGCAAACGGCTGGCGGCACAGTCCCCCGAGAATGTAATCAAGGCTCCCGCGCCGCCGCAGAACCCCATATACCAGCTCTGTAGCCAGGCCACGTTCTGCAGCGGCCACCTTCGTCTGCTGCAATACTTTATCCAGCAGGATGTCGGAATATCCCCCCTGCTCGACCTGCAGCAGCACAGAACATGCGAGTGCCCGCGCATCACTTTCCGGGGGCATGCGCCACGTCTTCTTCATACAAATCTCCAAATCTGTTACACCACTCACGATCCCGCGGTGGATATAACCCCGGAATGGCGGTAGAGGCGAAATCTCCTTACACGCACGAAAGGGGATACACGTTGTGTACCCCCTTTCGTGAATTGCTGCTATTTACTCGCACCAGACATATTCTATGCTCGGGGCGATTTAATGATATCCTGCGAGAACACTATGCCATCGCTTCAAGTCGATTAATCCGCTCCTGAATAGGTGGATGGGTGGTAAACAGGTTCTGCAACCTTTTGCCGCTGAGGGGATTTACAATAAACATGTGAGCGGTAGCTTCATTTACACGCTGCATGGGCTGCTGGCGGTTGGCCGCTTCCAGCTTGCGGAGCGCATTGGCAAGGTAGTGGGGATTGCCGCACAGCTCGGCTCCGCCTCGATCTGCAGCGTACTCACGCGAACGTGACACCGCCATCTGCACCAGCATAGCCGCCATGGGGGCAAAAATCATAGTGGCGATCATCCCGAGCATACTGCCACCCTCTTCGTCATCGCCTCCCATACCAAAGAGCAGACTCCACTGCGCCATATTTGCAAGAAAGGAGATTGCCCCGGCAATAGTCGCCGCTATAGAGCCTATGAGAATATCGCGATGACGCACATGGCTCATCTCATGCGCCATAACCCCCATCAATTCCTCACGTGTGAGGATATCGAGAATTCCCTGAGTGGCCGCAACCACCGCATGTTTGGGGTTACGCCCTGTCGCAAAAGCGTTGGGGGCACTCTGGGGCAGCATATACACACGCGGCATGATAAGGTTGTTGCGCTCAACTACCTCCTTAACCACATCGTACAGCTTGCCACTGGTGACCTCCTGCCCTTTATACATGCGCAGGACTATCTTGTCGGAGAACCAGTAGGATCCAAGGTTCATCACCGCAGCGAGGATCAGGGCTATCAAAGCGCCACCCTGACCGCCGATGATACCGCCGATGAATACCAGCAGCAGGGTCAGCAGCGTTAGTAAACCAACTGTTTTAACGTTATTCAACATTGTCGTATACCCTTTACTTTATTGTTTATTGTATTTTTTGCATGCTCGGTAGCAAGCGCTTCAGATATATCGCACTCCATGCAATATTCGCAGCCTGCTTATGTATGCCTTTAATATAGGAACTGATTTCTAAAGAACAAGGTATAAAAAGTCACTTTCGTGCTGTGTAAATAGACAGTCATCCGCACCTAGCCGAGCACTTGTCCACTCTGCAGCTTGACGCCACGGAGAAAATCAGCCGCAGGGAGCATCTTTTTACCCGGCAACTGTAATTTACGCACCTGCAGCGCCCCCTTGCCACACGCAACCACAACGCCGCTATCTTCAGCCTTGAGGATTTCGCCCGGAGTTCCGCTGCTATCGACAATTCGCGTGTCCGCAACTTTAAGCACTTCACCGCCCAGGTAAGTGAATGCTCCAGGCCAGGGATACAAACCGCGAACCTGATTGTGAATAGAAGTCGCCGGACGCGTCCAGTCGATAAGGCCATCCTCCTTTTTGAGCATGGGGGCATATGAGCTGCGGCTGTCGTCCTGCCTCTGTGCACTCAGGGTGCCGGCACACAGCCGCGCCAGGGTCTCCTCCATCGCCTCGCGCCCCAGGTGTGCGAGGCGATCGTGCAACTCTCCGGCATTTTCATTGGGAAAGATAGATATTGATTTTTTCACCAGCATATCCCCGGTATCCAGCCCGGCATCCATCTGCATGGTAGTAACCCCTGTGGTGGGGTCTCCCTCGATAAGGGCTTTATTGATGGGGGCTGCGCCACGATGGCGCGGGAGGAGGGATGCATGTACGTTTATACATCCGTATTTGGGAATATCCAGTACTTCCTGAGGCAAAATCTGCCCATAAGCAATCACCACTATCAGTTCCGGTTTAAGATCACGTACCTGCTTGACTGCTTCCTTATCCCGCAGACGCTGGGGCTGGAATACCGGCAATCCATGCTCCAGGGCAAGTTGCTTAACCGGTGAAGCTTCCAGTTTACGTCCGCGCCCTTTAGGGCGATCCGGTTGGGTAAAGACCCCTACAATTTTGACCCCACTTTCAATAAGGCCTTCGAAGGTAGGAATTGCGAACTGAGGTGTTCCCATAAACACCACGCGCATATTCTTTTTATCAATCACAGCTGCTCCTTTTGCTGTTCCATAATTCGCTGGTATTTTTTCCGGAACATCCCTCTTTTGAGTGATGAAAGGCGATCCACAAACAGCTTGCCGTCAAGATGGTCAATTTCGTGCTGGAATGCAATGGCTAACAGACCCTCACTCTCGCGCTCGACCCACTTCCCTTGCATATTCTGGTAACGCACCCTGACCCAGCTTTTGCGTTTGACGCTGGCGTAGTAATCGGGCACCGACAGACACCCTTCCTCTTCGCTGCATTCACCTTCGCTGTCGACAATCTGCGGATTCACCGCACGGATGAGATCGGGCTCCTCTTTACTGCCGCAGTCTATAATAATCACCCGCTTCAACACCCCGACCTGTGGGGCCGCCAGGCCCACTCCGGGTGCGGCATACATGGTGTCCACCATATCCGCGACAAGGCTGGTAATCTGCTCATCGATATATTCCACCGGCGCACTCTCCTGGTTCAGTACAGGATCAGGGTAGTGGAGTATCTGGCGCAGTGCCATGGCTATTTCCTCCTGTTGCTGTATGTCAGGCTACTTTTACCTGAATATAAGGACTGAGTTTATCCTGCAGGGTCTGTTGCACAAACCCCAGAGTGCCGGCTACACTACCTGCACAGCCTTTGCACGCACCCTTGTACTGCACCGAGATGACGCAGGTGCCGTCATCTTTACATTCGAGATCGTCCAGTTCAATTCCTCCGCCATCGCGTGCGAGAACCGGACGGATATCCGTATCAAGCACTTTTTCAATCGCTCTGATCTTTTTAACCACCGACAATGAGGCAAAATCATCCCCCTGTTCCTGATCAGGATTCTGCTCTCGCGCCATATCAGCGCGCACCCGTTCAAGGATATCCACCAGATAGTATTTGCGCTTTTCATGTCCGCCCGGCTCGATACACGATTTACAGAATGCTCCGGCTTTGGTGTAGTCGGTGATCTCCTCTACCGTGGTCAAATCATTGATACGAATTGCATCCTCTACTGTCTGGAGGGTAACTCGGGCGCATTCGCATACAATGTCCTTTTCCTCCAGGGTGGATATATCCACATTGCGGTAGATGGAGGCTGCGCGCTTGATCACCTCGTACGCCATCACACTGCAGTGCATTTTCTGCGGTGGAACTGCAGCGGTGTCTTCGGTATCGCGCAGGGCGTGCTCAACGTCCAGATTGGTTATCTTGGTAGCCTCTTCAACGGTTTTGCCGATACACATCTCAGCCATCATATCGGTGGAGGCGATGGCGGTACCACAGCCGAACGATTTAAACGCAGCGTCCTTTATCACCTCGTCATCATTGCCCACTATCCAGTAGAGACGCACGGTATCGCCGCACGATTCCGCCCCTTCGTTGGCAATGATCAGCTTGCCGTTCAGACGCTCTGCGTCCTCTTCAGTCAGTTCGCCGAAATAACGCGGATTGTTCATGCGTTCGGCTACCTTCTGCGAATACTGTTCCCACAGGGAACCGCCGATAAGATCACTTTTGCCCATATTCCTTCTCTCCCCATATATCTCTAAAACGGTCTCTAACTATTAATTCGGTATACCCGCAACACTGTATCAATACGATGTAGACATGCCGCGCAAGCGCACAATCGCCTTTTTAACTACCTCAATAGTGTAGTCTATCTCCTCTGTAGTGGTAAAGCGCGAGAGGCTGAAACGCACTCCGGTATGTGCCAGATCCTTATCTGCACCGATAGCGGTAAGAATAGGGCTCGCCTCCAGGGATTCAGACGCGCATGCGCTTCCGGTGGAGGCAGCGATCCCGGCCTGGTTCAGATCCCAAATAAGCGCTTCTCCCTCTACGCCGCGGATGCTGACATATACCGTATTAGGGGTGCGTAACTCGCGATCCCCAACCACAAGAACATCCTTCACTTCAAGCAGGGCGTCTTCAAGTTTATCGCGCAGTTTGCGTACATGCTTCTGCTCGTATTCAAGATTTTCCGTCGCCATCTCCATGGCACGTGCCATACCTACAAAACCCGGCACATCTACGGTACCGGCGCGATGGCCGCCCATCTGCTCGCCACCGTGAAGCAACGGCGGCAGAGTTACCCCTTTGCGCATGTACAGGCCGCCAACCCCCTTGGGTCCGTGAAATTTGTGCGCACTGAAGGTTAAGAAATCTACCGGAAATGCGCTCACGTTCACGGGGATCTTGCCGATAACCTGCACCGCATCTGTATGCATATATACTCCGCGATCACGGCACACCTGACCAATCTCTTCTATGGGGAGGATCAGACCGGTTTCATTGTTCGCCCACATCACCGACACCAGCGCCGTATTGTCGGTGATCGCATCGCTAACCATCTCTGCAGTTATCAGACCATCGGCATTGGGCGAAAGCCACGTAACCTTTACCCCCTGGCGCTCCAGGAAACGACACGCTTCGCGAATACTGGGGTGTTCAAGCTTCGTAGTAACGATGCCCTTCTTACGTGTCTCCTTAAGGAGGCTGAAATACATCCCCATAATTACAGTATTATTGCCTTCGGTAGCGCAGGAGTTGATGATGATATCATCATCGTCATCTGCGCCAATACCGGCATAGAGCTGTTCCATGGCGCGATGCAGATAGGGGCGCACCTCTATACCGAAGGAATGCAGGGAATTGGGATTGCCGTACATCTGGCAGTAAAACGGCTCCATGGCATCACGCACCGATGGATCAACCAACGTGGTCGCATTGTTATCCAGAAAAATTCGTTCCATTTAAGATCCTCACTCTCGCATGCCGGGTCCTCTTATCCGATCCCGGCAAGCATTACAGGCGCCTTGCGCCGTACGATTAAACAAACTGTTTAGATTGAGTATGCCGTACCAACGCATCATAAGTCAATATACTTGACAGAAAAGGTTGGGCATACAAGCTATAGAGTGGCGTGGTAATTCAAACCTTTACGCGACTCGAACTCCACGGCACAACTCCCGGTTTTTAGGAGAGCGCGTTCCGGCTCCACCTTCAACTCCAACTGTTGCTCTGGATGGCGCTGTTTCAAAACCGTTGCAAGGCACAGGGCGCGTTCCACGCCATCACCACGCTGGAAATTCCACACCTCATCCGGTTGCGCCAGACGCCTCTCGGTATAGATGGATTCGGGCGTCATGTGCTGGAGTACTTGTATAACTTTGGCATCATCAAAATCGGCACAGCCTTCAATACACACGGGATTTCGCTCCAGCGCTGCATGTATAAAGGGTTCCCACCCGCATTCCTGCATATCGCGGTAGGCATAAAAGGCCAGATCCACCAGAGAACTGCTCTCACGCTGGGCACGCAGGGATTCAACAACCTCAGCACGCTTCAATCCTGGTACTAGTTCAACCGCAGGCCTGGTATCACCCTGCTTCTTCGATGACAGATCGGGCAGGCGCGGAGTAACCTCGATAAAGTTCTGCAGATCTTCAATAAGCGTACAGGTGGCATCGCCACAGCATTCAAACTCATGCAACAAAGCATCCTGCACTTCCTCCTTATCCAGATCCGCACGCGGGAAACGCTTGAAAAACTTTTCAAAGCGCTCTAGATCGATACGCCCGTCCAGTGGTGTGGGGAAAAAATCGTACTCATCCACTTCGTCGAGGAGTTTGTCCCGTGTAGTGCGATCACCCACGCGGAAGGAACTGCCATGTTCGCAGCGGTATACCTTCTCCAGCGCAACCCAGTAGCTCTTGCCGTGACGCTGGTGATGGAGCTGGAAGCACGTTTGCAGTTCAGAATGCTGACGCAGGAAATTACACAGAATCTCTTCATTCAATTCGGTGTGCATAAACCCGGTAAGAGCCTCGCTGAAATGCTTATATGCAGCGGGATCAATGGTCGCATCCGGGTACACCACATGGATATATCCGCTATTATGTGCCACCATGGTGACCTGTTCATTGCGCAACGCGCGCTGAGCGCGTGCGGTGAGAGCAGTACCATTAAACCACATATTACGCGTGACAATGCGTCTATTATTGGTGATAATTCCGTCACGCACGTCGACAAAGTTCTGCGAATGGAGAGGTGTAGCCATCAGGTATATCTGCTCCAGCGGTATGCCGCATACTACATACAGCGCTGCAGCATACAGGGTGGAGAGGGACACGCACTCCCCTGCCCCCTTGGAGTAGCCTTCGCGATAGCAAAACGCATCCATCGCTTCAACGGTCTCGGTTTTCCAGTAGGGGATTATATCGCTGTTGTACTTATCCAGCCCGAAATGGCGCCGGATGTTCATATCAAAGTAGTATTTATCGCCGGTATAGCCAAACAGGGCGTTGCTGCGCTCGATAACCTCGGGATCCATAACGTCCCGAAAGCGTTCAAGCTCAACATCCTTGCGCGTCAGCCCCCATGAATCAAGATCGAGGTTAAAATCGTACCGATCCATGATAAACTGTTTAAGGCGCAGGATTTTGCGATAGGTATTGAGTTTGTCCATTTTGGCAAACCAAGGATCATCGCGCCATTCCCACACCACAGGCGACATAATATTGGCCAACACCAGGCTGTAGAGGAGCTCGGGGTATACGAAAATCTCCAGGTCGGACAAGGTCACGGCGCAGGAGTACTTTTCCACCATCTCATCACTGAGTGGGGCACCTGTATATTTGGTTTCATGTGTAGTTTTCATGTGCGTAACTTTACCGCCATCCGCAACAATTGGCAACTCTACAATTGTCTACCGCGGTAGTTTGTTATCCACTGAAGAGGGGAATCAATACCGAGAGTTGCAACGCATAGAGTTTAGAAGAAAGCCGAGGAGCAAAGGAGAGTTCCATCCATGGGCGAGATTCACAAATACACCACCAACATTGCGGATATTATCGGCTGGAGTCACTATCTGTGTTCCGAGGTACTAAGCACCGGTGATATGGCCGTTGACCTAACCCTGGGCAACGGCCGTGACTGTCTCCACCTGGCTCGATCTGTCGGTGCCAGAACCGCTGGCGGAGTACTCGGCTTCGATATCCAGCACGAGGCGTTGCAGCGCAGTGCCAGCCTGCTGGCAGAACACGAGTTTGTCACCTGCATCCACACCGATGCAACAAGGGACAGTCTAGTCGCGCGCACCGAACCATACCCGGACGTCACCACAGGCGTGCATCTGTTCCACTCCGGCCATCAGGACCTACATCGCCATCTGCAGCGCGCACCCAAAGTGGTCCTCGGCAACCTGGGATATCTTCCGGGGGGAGATCACAATATATCCACCACTGCGTCCACCACCCTCAGCGCGGTAAAACAGGGACTCGCAGCGCTGATGCCTAAAGGGCGCCTGATTCTGGTAGCCTATCCGGGGCACCCTACCGGAAAACACGAAGCTCGGGATTTATCAGAATATTTTACCACTCTGACAAAGCAGGAGTGGGATGTCATTCACATCGGCTGCCCCAATGCCGCCCAAGCTCCACTTCTCCTCTGTGCCGAGCGCCGAAGTTAACAAGCGCCCGTATGCTCCGCAGCAATACGCAACATAAGCCGCGCCGCGAGTTCCGCATCATCCAGAGCACGATGGTGCCGGGTATCCGCAAGTTCTCCGAACAGGTAACGTCCCAGGATCTCGAGCTTATGGCTGCGCAAATCGGGGTAGCACAGACGGCTGAGCTTCAGAGTGCAGTAGTGCGAATTGGTAAGGCGCTGTCCCAGACGTGCAAACTCCGCCTTCAGAAAGCGCATATCAAAACCCGCATTGTGCGCTACCAGAATATCTGAGCCGATAAAACGCGCAAAATCACCGAAAACCTCTTCAGGCCCGGGTTGGCCCGCAAGCATCGCAGGGGTAATCTTGTGTACCGCCAGTGCCCCCGGCGAAATGGGTCTCGAGGTAGAAACCAGGGAATTGAAACGCTCTTCCAACCTTCCTTCCACCACGCGCACCGCACCAACTTCTATAACGCGCTCTCCCCTGGCCGCAGATATCCCGGTAGTTTCCACATCCAGTACCACCACCGGGCGTGAACTGAGCAAGTCTATCTGATGCGCTAACAGCGCTGAGTTTCTATCTCTACCCAACCCGAACTTCCTCTATTTAATTTGTGGTGCTCTTCAAATGCCAGCATAATTTCAAATCTGATATTTTCTATACCGCGATCTTCAGGCAATTCCGAAAATCAAATATTGATGCCTTCGCAAAAAAGCACCAGACAGCCAAAGCCCTATGTGTCCTGAAAAGAACAGGATTGGCTGCCTTATTGAAATAGTTAACGTTATTTTCTCTGATTGCACCTCAATACGCTTGCATATTGCTCTTTGACAACCTCAAACTGATGTATTTACCCCGAGCCTCTTGCAAAAGTCTTCCGCCAGTAGAGTCAGTTTTTCATAAAATAGGTTTCAAATCGTTTTTTTTAAGAAAAACCCGAACGATACTAAGCTGAAAGGTCAATTTACCGTATTTAAGACATACTGCTCCCTTTGAGGGTAGTTCTGAACCGTTTTTTGCTCTTTGATAATCAGTAACCAGTGACTTTAAGCAACTGATCCGCAAATAACGTGATTATTCCGAACATGTTTGTGCATCATAACTTTGTCCGAACCGCGTACATATACATTACGGGATCCAAATTCATCTTTTAAGCGCCCGAAGCTGCGCTCTACCCCGCTTCGCTCCCGATATCGCACTGCTTCATGCGGTGCCATTGGAACTACCTGCTTGCCTCGCGGGTTGCGATCTATGATCGCTACATGATCGAGCTTCAGACTTTGTTCGCGGATCTGCGCTGCGTCATAGGCGCTGTCCATCAGATCATAGCAGGATGTCACTTTGGCTGAGCTGAGCTTCATCATCGGAATTGCAACCTGGCTGTCATGTACAGATGCAGAGGTTAACACTGCGCTGATCGGGAAGCCGCAATCGTTGACATCCAGATGCAGTTTGTAGCCGTTCCAGGTTTCCGTATATCCTTTGGCGTTGCGTTTGACCCCGCGATCACAAATCTTCGGCAGCTGCTGCAGTGCTTCTTCAGCGGATTGGTGGTACTGAAGTTCGAGTCGCTTCGGCTCTGGCGGTGACCTGACTTCTCCTTTTGCAGGGCGACCGCGTTTCTTTGCAACTTTAGGCGTCTTGACTTTCTTTGCCGGTTTCTCACGCCCGATAATGGCTGAAGAATCGCGGCTGATATGCCCAATCAGTTCGGTACTGAGGTTCTCCTTGACCAGAGCATCATGGACTTCGGTACCCAGCCCGGCGGTGGCATACTCGGCAAAAGCGCGGGAGAATGTTGACTCCGATGGTACATCCTGGCGCTCAGAAAACCCGCAGATTATGCGTAAATTCGGGGTGCTCAGCAAAGCGTTGCGCAAGGAACTGGTGTGCTGATACCGAATTAGTGCTTTAGCTACAAAAGCTCTGGCAATCGCTTCTCGTTCCTTGATTGGGCGTCCAGTCCACTGGTAGCGCCTACTTACAGGAACATATTGCTCAATCTGAATAAGCTCAAGGATCTTGACCAGACGTTTTTCCGGCTCAGTCAGTGGACTGGGCAGATTCTCGTCAAGATAGGGGAACAGGCTGTGCTGGATTGTTCCCATTAACCATAATATTCTTTCCTTGAGCTTCATCGGCATCTCCTCTGTTATTGTTTTGGCGCATTAACCTAATAATATCAGATAGTTGCCCTTGAAGCTCGGCTTTTATGTGGCTTTTTTACATATTATTACATGCGGCTTTTTGCATATTCTTTTGCAAGAGGCTCTATTTTATACCAGATTCTTTTTTCTAACCTGCATCTCACATGCCTCTGCTTAGATGGGGTAAAATGATTTTGATGACATCTCAACATCATGCGGACTGAAGGTTACCTTCATCCCCTTATCTGTCAGGGACCCTGATAGTATGCCTGATATATTCGCGGCTATATTGCCCCTTGTTTTCACATTCATTCTCGGTGTGGCATTGCGTTCATGGGGCGTCTTCGACTTTCAGGATGCCGATCTGCTGCTGAAGCTGTTCTTTTTCCTGTGCCTGCCGTCCCTGATTCTGCTCTCGGTCAGTACCATGGACCTGCGCCCCGGTCTGCTTTTTTTGCCCGCCATTTCAATCGCCATCATTCTTACAACTTTTGGCATAGCCCATAAAAT
This sequence comes from Desulfuromonadaceae bacterium, assembly GCA_046482505.1. Classification (GTDB taxonomy): domain Bacteria; phylum Desulfobacterota; class Desulfuromonadia; order Desulfuromonadales; family Desulfuromonadaceae; genus JAIVHC01. The sequence goes on from JAWOFA010000050.1 coordinate 20,076, forward strand.
TGCCCCCCTGCTGGCTCTGCCGCGTGCTACGCAGGGGGTCTTTTTCGTTGGTATCCTGGTGATGAACGGCGGCTTCACCTTTCCCTATATCTGGTCAGCGTATGGCGCTACGGGCATGGCCCAGGCTTCGCTGTTCGACTTCGGTACCGGCCTGACGGTGTTCACCTTCGTCTACTATCTGGCCTGCCGCCATGGAGAAAATTCCAGCGATTCCCGACACCTGCTGGCAAAGTTCCTCCTTTCACCTCCACTGCTGGCACTACTGGGAGCCATTTGTCTGAACTTGAGTCACGCAACCTTACCGGTGCTGATACACAACTGGCTCAAAATCCTCAGTGACATGACCACCCCGGTGGTGATGCTGGCTCTGGGCATAGCGTTCAGACCTCGCCTGGTTCACCCCGTCTCCCTCGCAAGCGTTATCGCGCTACGCATGGGGCTGGGTTTTGTGCTCGCTCAAGTCTGCGTTTGCCTGCTCGGTATCGACGGCATATCGCGTCATATTGTGGTGATGATGGCCACGGCACCCAGCGGGGTCAACACCCTGGCCTTTGCCGCCATGGAACGACTGGATAAAGAATTTGCCGCCGCAGTGGTCTCGTACACCACCCTGATCGGCATGATCTGGTTCCCTTTATATCTGACAATAGTTGCTTGAACATCTGGGCACACATCACATGGGACTGTAAACAACGTCTATGACTACCCAACAACGAAATTTATTCCTAATTGATGGTTCAGCGCCCTTCTTCACCCCCTTCCTTGACGGGAAGCGAAAAAACTGGTCTAAAGCACCACTGACCGAACTCCAGAAACACGGGCGCATTGATGGCAACTTCCAAGAAACAATCCTAGGTGCCCTGAGAAACTACTGTCACAAAGTGCACCATATCGGATATAACGCCATCACCTTTGATGATCTGGCACATCTGACGCTGTTTGATTTTTACCCCTACATGCTCAGCCGCACAGTGCATTCCTACCAGGAGTTCTTCCGCCAGGTGTTTGCCATTGCCTCTGAAGCCGGTCTGGCCATATACATCACCACCGACATAATGTTCTGGAATCGTTTTATCGAGTCCCAAACTAAACGCCGCGACATCCATATGCGCGAGCTGTTTGCCGAAGCAGTGGAACGCCTTTTTGACCTGTTTCCCGAAGTTTCCGGCATTGTAACCCGCATTGGTGAGTCGGACGGCATCGATGTCAACTCGCTATTCAAAAGCCGCATGGTGATCCGCTCGCCGCGCCAGTGCAACCGCTGGCTCAAGGATGTGTTGCCGGTATTTGAAGCCCATGGCAAAACCCTTATTTTTCGCACCTGGGGACTGGGCGCATTCCGGGTCGGTGACATTATCTGGAATGAAGCTACGGAAAAACAGGCCTTCAACGATATCAATTCGTCTTCGTTTGTAATATCACGCAAATATGCCGCCGCCGACTTTTTCCGATACCTGCCTCTCAACGAGCGGATCATCCATTCGAATCATCCACATATCGTCGAATTTCAGGCCCGACGAGAATATGAAGGCTTCGGGGTGTTTCCCGCCTATGTAGGGCGCCAGTATCAGGAATATCGCGATCAACTGGCGGACAATGACCTCCTGCGCGGCATCTCCGTTTGGTGCCAGACCGGGGGCTGGTCGCATTTTGAACGCCTGACGTTTCTCAACGACTCATCGCCGTGGAATGAACTCAATACCGTCGCCACGCTCCACCTGTTCACTAGCGACAAAAACGCCGATGAGATCCTGCGCGATTTTTGTGAGAAGCGCTTCAGTAAAGAAGATAGAAACACGCTTATCGAACTGGTACAACTCTACGACAAACTCATTGATCTTATCTGGTACTTTGCCCCCTTTGCGCACCAGTCCATCTGGTTTCGCCGTTTGCGTGTGCCACCATTATTATGGATTTTCTGGGATACTATTCTCGTGAATCACGCGCTGCGCCTGGTGATTCGTACCTTTATGCAAGACACCAAAGAGGTGCGAATCAATGACAGGATGCTGCGCAGTGAAATCCGCCAACTGCGCACCCTGACCGCAAAACTCAGTAAAAATCCGGGGGATCTGCTTCTCGGCGCCGACACCTTTGAACTTCTCTACGCTCTGCGCCGCTTTTATCTGGGCAGGGCCGGGCGCAAACGGGAGAAAAAGATATGCACCCGCCTGAAGAAATACCATGAGAGGCATCCCAGGGGATTCCTCGTCGAATGCGACTTTTCCCCGTTTCGGATTCGCGGGATCACCACCGGCCTGTTTTTCAGCATTATCATGCGCAACCAACCACGCTATCGTATACTCGATCGTTTCCTGCTTATTCCTCTCACCTGTTGGATGTTCCCGTTGGTTAAACGCTGGCAACGACACCGTATTCCCGACCTGGCAGAACGCCAGGCCGTGGGGCTGGAGGTCTTCTTTCGTTAAAACAACCCCTTGCTTTCCGGCTTGATACGTTGAGTATAATCAAGGATCTCTACAGTTGTCATCGGCCACCCCGGCGGTCCACTGGGGCCTTCATAGCGCACAAAAAGACCATCACTCTCGCGCAGCCAGTAATAGCTTCTCCAGAATATAGACTTCATGCCGGTAAGTTGAATCTTCAGCTTGACACAGGAAACACGCTCCCCGTTTAACTCCAGAAGCTCCTCACCTTCACGTTTGACCTGCAGACGATGCACATCGAGGGTGTCGGGTCTTACTGTCCAGAATTCGAGGCCGTCAAATTCACCTTCAGCAAACTGGCGCAGAGAGAGGGACAGCGCCTGGTACCAGGGGGACTCATCCACCTCAATTTCGCGCTCAATCTCCCTGCCTTTATAAACACCACTGAAGAGTAAGCGCTGCCCCTTCCGAACCACGCGCATATCCGTCCCGGCCTGAGGATCATTTACACTCCAGCTCTGTGTCTCCAGAGCCGTATTCATCCGCGTGACATCGTGCTCTCCGGCAATTCTGCTGTCCAGCCTCAGCCCATTTTCATACTTCAGACGCCAGGCGAACAGCTGCTCTTTGTCTCCTGTGGTTTTCAAGTACTGGCGTTTTTCTATCCTGGGGAGGTCTTCAGCGCAGGAACATCCCGGTTCGACCAGCAACACACAACTTAAACATATGATATAAAGCAATAAAGGCATCGTAAGACTCTTCGGCAAACGTAAAAGAACGCGGTTTACATCTTGATGGCGTCGCAAAAACTCAGCGGCGTTCAGGACAAAGCTTCGCACACGCCATCAGGTTGACCCTTCCAGCCTGACAGTGTGCCGGAATCGGGGGCTATACGACCGTTGAAGTAATGACAGGCACGGTAGTAGGACAAATCCTCCCGCCAGAGCTTGAAAAAAAGCGGATCATTAAGCATACGCTGGAATAATTGCAGCGGCGCGCCGCACAATCCGGTCATGGGAGCAAACAGCTCGGAAGGATCTCGAAAGCACTCCCAGTCGCAGCGACGGCACTGCGCTGCCCCAGACCTGCGCATGTTCAGGGAAGAGATATCTCCCATGGGTTCTGTGCCACGGTAGCCGCAGGGATAAACCTCGCCGTCCTTACTGTCGATAAAGAAAAAATCCACCCCCCCGCGACAGGGGGTGGACAGCTCCGGACTGCCCTCATACTGTTTTATCAACGCATGCAGGCTCGCCCTCGGAGTAAATATCCTCAGGCGATGGCGCTGGTGTGGAATCGTTTCAAACAGGGCACGAAACATGGAGAGTTTTTCCGCGTGACTGAAATATGTAATCCGATCGCTGGTGGTTGCGGCATACACCGCATCAGCTGAACGTTCATCCACATCGCTCCACATGGGGTAACACACGTTTGCAATGGAAAATCCGAGTTCGGCAACATAGCGATAAAAGCGTTCAAATCCCAGGGCAAACTCTTCAAAACTCAGCTCAACGCCATCAGAGGTACCTGCAAAATTACGGTTGATGCCCAGATTCGCTGAAAGATGGATTCCGCGTTCGGCAAAGATGGGCAGGGCCTTTTCAATCCCCCGCATAACTCCGGGGAGACCACGCATCTCTTCATGCATCTGCGCATCACATGAGTCAATGCTTATCCAGATATTGCGGATGGGGGTTTCTTCGAGCTGATCTGCGAGCTTGCGCATGCGCTGCATAAAATCGGGTTTCTCTGAACCCATAAATACAAAGCCGTTAGTTCCGGTACGGATATACTCAATGCCCTGGCGTGCGGCAAAGCGGCTGAGATAACAGATATCCTCTAGATATAGAAACGGCTCGCCTCCGGTAAAGGAGAGCGCGGCAAAGCCTTTTTCCGCTGCAGCGCTGATGATCTCTTCAGCACGTTCACGTCCCAGGGTATGGCGTTTGAATTTGTTGCTCACCCGCATTCCACATTGGGGGCAATGCGCATTGCAGTGATCGGTATACTGCATCACCAGCTGTCCGGGCACATGCCCACTGGCAAAGGATTTCAAGTGCTGCATTTTGCGGGTAAATTTATTCATTGCACTCCTGTCTACCGTTTAGATACGCGCTGAATGAAAATCTGGAAAAGAGATATTTGTTCATGACATAGCGTTAAGCCAAGCAAATCAGGCATCACAGCCGAAGAGATCGCGGGTATACACCTTGTCTGCGACCGGATCGAGGTCGGAATGGCGACGGTTGGCAATGATCACATCACTGCAGGTTAAAAATTCGTCCAGATCCCGGATCACGTGCGAGTTGAAGAAGTTCTCCTGGTGTAACACTGGTTCGTAGACCACAACTTCTATACCCTTCGCCTTGATCCGCTTCATCACCCCCTGGATTGCACTGGCGCGAAAGTTATCCGAGCCATGTTTCATCACCAGCCGGTAGATCCCTACCCGGCGCGGATTTTTCTTCACGATATCTGCGGCGATAAAGTCCTTGCGTGTGGTATTGGCCTCCACAATCGCGTGGATCAGGTTTTGCGGCACATCTCGATAGTTAGCGAGTAGCTGCCTGGTATCCTTGGGCAGACAGTAGCCGCCGTAACCGAAACTCGGGTTGTTGTAGTGCCTGCCGATACGCGGATCGAGACACACCCCATCAATAATCTGGCGCGTATCCAGCCCCTGAGTCGCCGCATAGCTGTCAAGTTCGTTGAAATAGGCGACCCGCATGGCCAGAAAGGTATTGGCGAACAGCTTGATCGCTTCAGCTTCAGTGCTGTGGGTATACAGAACCGGAATATCCTGTTTGAGCGCCCCCTGCTGCAGTAAACGCGCAAATTGTTCGCCACGCTCAGAGCGCTCTCCAACCACAATCCGCGAGGGATAGAGATTATCGTACAGCGCTTTACCTTCACGCAGAAATTCAGGCGAAAAGAACAGTTGCTCTGTGGCGAATTTCTGGCGCATCTGCGCAGTAAAGCCCACCGGAACCGTCGATTTTATTACCATTATTGCAGCGGGATTGATGCGGATAACTGAACGGATAACCGCCTCAACCGATCTGGTATTGAAAAAGTTGGTTTCCGGATCGTAATCGGTCGGCGTCGCGATAATGACGTAATCAGCGTCTGCGTAGGCCTCCTCTGCATTCAGGGTGGCATGGAGATTAAGGTTCTTTTCCGCAAAGAACTTCTCAATCTCGGCATCCTCGATCGGAGACTGTCTGCGCCCCAGCATCTCCACTTTTTCAGGGACAATGTCAACAGCAATGACCTCGTTATGCTGGGCGAGCAACACCGCATTGGATAATCCCACGTAACCGGTTCCGGCAATGGCTATTTTCATAAGTTGGCAGACATCTTCAGATATAATATGGGTGTAATAATCTCAAAAGTATCCAGCTACCACGTTCTCATGCGGATCTTCTCACGTCGCTCCCGATCTTCCTGCACTTCCACAGAAAGAGTCGCGATGGGCCAGGCGTGCAAACGCTTCAGACCGATCTCATCTCCTGATGCAAGGCAATAGCCAAAGCTCCCATCCCTGATGCGCTCAATGGCTGCATTGATCTGTGCTACCAGACGCCGTGAACGCTGCGCATTCACCAACGTCATCTCCCGGCTCATATTCTTAACACTCTGATCAATCAGATCCGGCAACCGGACCGGGTCCTGCTGCATCAAAGTGCTGTACTCATCTGTTTTGGCCAATACCGTTTCGCGCCATTCCTCCAGGCGTTGACGAAAATAATCGAGCTGTTCCGTAGACATATATGCCGCGCTGTCGTTGTGTAGTTCCTGAGCAAGACTGTTCTTCACGATATCCCCCATAAACAATTTGAGTGATGTAACAACTTCAAGACATGAAATCCCTGAAAAACTCAAGATGACTTATCCCACCATCATGCCCGATGCCAGCTTGAATAAACGTTGGAACGATGAATGTTTCCGCCCCCTGACTGAACGTAAAACCTCTTTATCCTCCGTCGGTTTGACCATGTTATGCAGAATCCGATCCCAGCTGTAGTTCTCTTCAACCCGCTTGCGCGCTGCTGACCCTAGGCGCTGATAGTCATCGGCATTGTCTGAAAGCCCGCACAATAACAGATTAAGCTCTTCAACCCAGTGCACAGGATCATCCACCCCCAACACCCTGCCAGTGACCTGATCATCGACAATCTCTTTAGGCCCGCCCACATCGGAGACAAACGCTGGCAGACCGCACGCCTGTGCTTCAAGCACCGCCATGCCGAAGGTGTCGGTAATGCTGGGAAACAGAAACAGATCGTGGCTGGTGTAAATACCCGGCAACTGTGGATATTCAACCCTTCCGCTAAAATGCACATTGTCGAGATCGCGACTCTGTCTGACCAGATCCGACAGGTAGGGACCGTCCCCCACCAGGGTCAGGGATGCACCCGGATGCCGTTTAAGCAGATGTCGATAGGTTGCGAGGAGGAAATCGAGGTTTTTGTCTTTGGATATCCGCCCGACATACAGCAGCCGGGGGTGCGCGGCATCCACCTTACGCCGGTTGGCATCGGGCTTGAAGTGCTCGGTGCGCAAGCCCCGCTTGAAATGCTGCATATGGCGGTAACGGTAGCCACGTTCCTTAAGCAGGTGCATATATTCTGCTGTGGGCACCAGCAGGGTGTCGAACTGATTGAAGAACCACTTATTATACGCTTCGATCATATTTGATACCGCGGGCTCATCAATAATAGCTTCCGATTCAATGGTAAAGTCGGTGTGGTAAATGCCACTGACCCTGGTGCCGAGCATTCTCCCTATCAGCAGGCCGAGCAACCCCATGGGGCCGGGGGTGGAGATATACACCTCATCCGGACTGTAGTGGTACACCGCTTTGAGCATGCGCAGCACCGACGGGGTTTTAAGCTGCAACTGCTCATAATGGGGCAGCTTGAATTCGTGGATAGGAGGAACCAGCATGGTTGATGCGGGCAGATCCACCTCCAGCGATTCGGCATCAAGACTTGCCATAATGCGGATATCATAGCCTTTTTCATCCGCAAGACGCCCAATGGTCTGCAGGGTCATGGAAACCCCATTGAGGTCGGTCAGGGTATCGGTGAGCCAGAGGATGCGTTTCCCCTGGCGCTGAGGCTGTTTGCCCAGGCTCTGCTCAAAGCTGTTGACCAGGTCCCGGTCGCCGTACAGGTGGCGGAAGGAGGTGAAAAACGGCACCGACAGGAAAACCCCGGGGATTGTGGATGAAAGTCCCTGCACGACCCGGAGAACATCCATCTCCTCCATATCAACATTGAGCGAGACAAGGAGCGCCTTAAAATATTCATCCGAGACATCACTGATGCACTCGTAGAGCAGATCGAGCCGATTGTCTATGTCGTCGGGATCAAGGGTACGCGCTGTTTCAATCAGACGCGCGACACTTTGATACACCGGGTTTTCTTTCTGGCGTTTCATCTTATTGAGTTTCCAGCGCTCCTTGAAACTCAAACGCTCCTCGCTGAACAGATAGCGGGTAAGATCGCTGATTGCTGAATGGGAAAACGGCGTATTGTGCTGCTGAGAAAAATCGTAGGCGATTTTATAGATGGCGAAGGTCAGACCCTGAAAGTCATTCTGGCGCCCATGGGGCTGCATAGCGGCGTTTTTCAGATTCCAGATAAACTCAGCCGGACTCCCGGCTTCGCTGCTAGTACAGGTTTTACCAATGAATATCCCTGCATGGTCATCAGAACCACCGGTGAGGCCCTTCAGCCACGGCGTCTTCCCCCAGGGGACAATGGCATGCTTTTTCTGCAGGCGCGCGATATCCTCCGCCCCCAGATCGCGCAATACCCGCGCCAGGACATCGTTGTGCAGGGTGCTGCGACTGCCGTTGCGTCCCTCAAAGTTATTAAACAGCAGAACAAGCTTTTCCAGATGCTCCAGGGCCAGACGTTTGTTGATCGAATAGGTGGCATGCGCAACCACGCAAGCCAGATCCTGATCCTGCAGATAATCGCGCAGGCGATAGATATCCTTGCGCCGGGTCTGGATGATGGCGAACTGCTCCGGCGTTAGCCCGTACACCAGCACATGGATCTTACACCCGTCCTCCGGAAAATACGCGGTCACCTCCACGCCGGTGAAGCAGTGATCCGGATACTTTTTCGCCAGCTCCAGCGAAGCCTTGATACAGTTGTGATCCGTGACCGTAACAAAATCCATCCCGCGCTTGCGCGCCAGCTGATACAGCCTCTCTGGTTCGGTGTAGGATTCAGACGCACCCAGGCGCTGCAGAAACCACTCTGACGGACGATTGGAATACTTCGAATGTACATGCAGGTCTACTCTGGTCATGGGATAAGCTCCTTGTTTTTCTGCAATTATCCATGGCCAGATTAATGTTTTGTGAGAACAATGTCAGAAGTGCGTATGCTGCAGACCTCCGACAAGCCTGACTCCAAAATTCCGCAGGCAAATCCGGATAGA
>JAWOFA010000165.1:0-7345 GCA_046482505.1 Desulfuromonadaceae bacterium
GCCTCCCAGTAGCGCTCCGCCAGACCCTGGCATGAGGGGTGCTGGGATGGATAGAGTCGCAGACCGCGGTAGAAGGCACTGAAGCTGTGGAGAAAATTCTGGTTCAGGTCGGCCATGGTAGGGTCACTCCTTCTGCCCGGATTGGAGTGCCTTTCTGGCACCCTTGGCAATGCTGGGGTTATGGCTGGTACTCATACGTTGCAGCAGGTCGCGTTCCTCCTCTTGCGCAGTTTTCCCCAGAGCGCTGATAGCAGCGAGGCGCAATTCGAGGTACTCGCTTCGTTTGATCATCTTTCCCCTCTTAATGATGGCCACCAGAGCCGGATTGGCGTCGGGGTTGCGACTCTCTCCCAGTGCTTCGATGGCCTTCAGCCGATTTTTTTTCTGTTTGATCAGGGGATCTTTCTGTAGCGCAATCCGGCTCAGCATGGGGATAGCGCGTGGATCCTGTTGTGCACCCAGGGCAAGAATCGCGAGTTCCTCCAGGGGGCAGTCGGACAGGGAGAGATATTCCAGCAGCACATCCGTCGCGCGTGTGTGTCGAATAGCAGCGAGGGCGCCAAGGGCTTCTTTGGCGACGCGCTGATCCCGATGGGCCAGTCGTGCTTTAAACGCTCCGATATACTCCGGATTGCGTCTGGAGCTCAAAATGTTAAGTGCATTGCGTACCACGTACCAGCGCGAATCATCCAGGTGCTCGAGCATGATGCGATCTGCCGCGGGGCCGAGGGCCGCCATTACGCTGGTGAGAAAGCGGCGCACCTGGGGATTGGGCTCGACAATAAGTTGCTCCCATACGCTGGCACAGGAGGCCGAGTCCAGCAACTTGATAGTGCGCAGTGCGAGGTTGCGCTGGCTGGGGTCATTGGAGGCGCTATCGATAAGCATAGCTGCCGTTCTACCCGGATCAAGATGGCGCAAAAGTTTTTTGCACGCCTCAATGTACGATTCTGGCAGGGCTTCCGAGTGGATCCAGTTATCCAGAAGCGCTATGGCTTTAAGAGCGTCAGGGTGGTGCTGGGGGGCGGCAATGAGAGAATCCAGTCTGGGACGGATGTTGTCAAGGCATCGATTGAGTGCCGGCAACTGCTCTTCGTTTCCTTGTTTAATAATACGCTGCGCCTCTTGCAGCATCTGCGCCAGGGATCTGTTGCGCTTTGCCTGCTCCTCTTCTGAACCCTGTTCCCGCGACCCCGATTTGTTGCCCGCCTGAGCTGAACGGGTTGACAGCTCTTCCGCCTGCAGAGAGCCCTCGGAAGGACGTTTGTGCCGTGCAGAGCCAATGGCTCCCAGGTCGATCTGATTCAGGACAATACTTGAGACCTGGGCCCGTTCCAGGGCGGTAATGGCACCTCCGCTCGCTTCCAGCTGTTGCGGTTCGAGGGTCAGGCACTGGACCAGAGCCAAAAGGTGCTGTTCGCGCAGATCCTCCAGCACTGCCAGGCTTTTGATTTTGTGCTCAAAAAAGCGCTGGGCGAGTTGAGGAAGGATTTTGTTCTCCGGCGCGATCCTTGCTTTTTCGTGCAGAAATCCCTGCCGCTTTATCTCAAGGGCGATAGCCCCTCGGGGGCTCTGTGCTACACAGTGTTTCAGCTTTTGTGTGGTATCTTCTACCGCCTTGTTTACCGCCGGATGGGCTCCAGGGTAGTAGCTTGCAGCCTTTAACAGACGGCTGAGGCTCACTAGAGCTTCTTCAAGCGGGATATCCTGAAACGTTTTCATGCCACCTGCTCCGTCGGATGCGGTTCGATTAATTTAAGCACTGAGTACACAATATAATTGATTGAAGAAACTCTTCAAGCTTATTAACTATTCACCTGCCAGACCAAGAAACGACATTCCCGAGCATTTTCCAGCCGCGATTGTCAGGAGGCAAAAGCCCTCATTGTACAAAAGTGGTGAGTAGTTACCAAACTTATTACTAAAGAGCCGTGCAGGCGCAGGCGCGTGCACGGCTCTTCAGTGCGGGCAGGCACGAAGTTTTTTGTTTTGCCTTAGAGGGTTTTAAACGCCTTTTGTGCCGCTTCTATAGTTTTGTCCAGATCTATGCGGCTGTGGGCTATGCTCATGAATCCCGCTTCGAACTGGGATGGAGCAAGGTTTATCCCCTGGTCGAGCATGGCGCAGAAAAAGCGTGAGAAGGCTTCAGTATCGCTCTTGCTCGCATCGGCGAAATTTCTTACCGGCCCTTCGCAGAAATAGGTGCAGAACATCCCACCGACGCGCTGAGGGCTGGTAGCCAGAGGAGCATTGGCTGCCGCCTGTTGCATCCCTTCTGCGAGGTAAGCGCTTTTTTCTTCTATCTGGGCATAAAAACCCTCTTCCTTGAGCACTTTCAGAGTGGCTATGCCCGCATGCATCGCCAGAGGGTTGCCTGACAGGGTTCCCGCCTGGTAGACACCACCTTCGGGAGAGAGCTGATCCATAAGCTCTTTTTTACCCCCGAATGCACCTACCGGAAGTCCGCCACCGATGATTTTGCCCAGACAAACCAGATCGGCTTTAATATTAAAGCGCTCCTGTGCACCGCCGTAGGCGACGCGGAAGCCCGACATCACTTCATCGATGATGAGGATGATCCCCTCTTTGTCGCACAGGGCTCGCAGTCCATCCAGAAATCCGGGTTCGGGCGGCACGCATCCCATGTTGCCTGCTACCGCTTCAAGGATGATACACGCTACTTCCCCTTTATTGGCTTCAATAAGTTGCTTGGTATCTTCAAGATCGTTGTAGGTAGCGGTAAGGGTGTGTTTGGCAAAATCGGCCGGGATACCCGGTGAGGTCGGAACGCCGAAAGTGGCGGCGCCGCTGCCTGCTTTAACCAGCAGGGAATCACCATGGCCGTGGTAGCAGCCCTCAAACTTCAGAATTTTATCCTTCCCGGTGCATCCGCGCGCCAGGCGGATGGCGCTCATAGTCGCTTCGGTGCCGGAAGATACCATGCGCACTTTTTCGATGGCGGCATAAGCGTCACACACCATCTGTGCCAGCTCTACCTCAGAAGAGGTGGGGGCACCAAAGGAGGAACCGTTTTCCGCCGCGCTTTTGATAGCTTCAACCACCTTGGGATGGCTGTGCCCCAGAATCATAGGGCCCCAGGATCCCACATAGTCGATGTAGCTGTTTCCATCCGCATCGTATATTTTGGAACCGGCAGCTTTTTCAATAAAAACCGGATCACGTCCGACCGATTTGAACGCGCGTACCGGGCTGTTTACCCCACCGGGGATAACCTCCCTGGCTTGAGAAAATAGTTCATTAGAGCGAGTGTGCTGCATGTTTTTTCCTCCATTGAGATGGTCGTTGCCAGCTGTATCTCTGAATAGTGAATCTCAGAATGCAATAGATTGAGAACGCTAGCATGTCATGGGGGGAGTGTCAATATTGGTGTGGAATAAGTCGCGTATTATTGGTAGGTTATGTCTTCAGCGCAGGGGAACTTTACGGCGGTTCTGCTTCTATCCTGCAAAGTATGTGGTTTGTTGGAACAGGAGGTCTGATTGATACTCGGGGTGACAGGCGGGATTGCGAGCGGCAAGAGCACTGCAGCTGCACTCCTGGGAGAATTGGGGGCGCACGTGATCAGCGCGGATCAGGTTGCGCGCGAGGTGGTAGAACCCGGATCGGAAGTGCTTGCGCAACTGGAACAGATATTCGGTGGGCAGATTATGACCCGCGAGCAAACCCTGGATCGGAAGCGTCTCGGCACCATAGTGTTTGACGACCCGGGCGCGCGCGCCCAGCTCGAAGCCGTGATGCATCCGGCCATTGCAGAGCTGTCACGCCAACGCTTAGCAGCCGCAGCACAAAAATACCCGTTAGTAGTGTATGAGGCCCCTCTGCTGTTTGAAGCCAACGCTCAGGAGCGGGTGGATAAGGTGCTGTGTATAACGGTGGATCCGGAAATTCAGCTGCAGCGGGTGCAGGAACGTGATGGTTGTAGTGAGACGGAAGCGCAGGCGCGCATAGATGCGCAGATGCCGCAACGCAAAAAAGCAGAGCTGTCAGACTATATCGTTGACAACTCTGCCGATCTTGATGCGCTGCGGGAGCAGATTGAGAACCTGTGGCACACCCAATTGATGCGTTCCGGCACCGAATAGTGCAGGCGGCGCTTCAGGTCGTACTCTGCGGAGTTACTGATCTGCTAAGTTACTGATTGTATCCCAGCCTGGTTGAGAGGGTGCTGGCTGCGTCCATTACCAGGGGCACCAGCTCTTCACGCATGCGCTCGTCAGTAAAGCGCATCGAGGGCCCGGAAAGGCTGATGGCACCCACAATGCGCCGGGTGTAGTCCCGGATGGGCGCCGCAACACAGCGTACCCCGGTGTCCATCTCCTCGTTGTCAATGGCGTAGCCCTGTTCGGCTACCTCCTTGAGCTCTTCCTTGAGCTGGTCGAGGGTGGTGATAGTGGTGTCAGTATACGGCGTGAACTTGCGCGGGAGCGAATTGTCCAGATCCTCCTCCGACATGTACGCCAGATGTACCTTCCCCGAAGCGGTACAGTAAGCCGGCAGGCGCGAACCCACGCGTGAGACCACACGCACCGTCATGTCTGTTTCCACCACATCCAGGTAAACAACATGGTTCTCCTTGAAGATGGCGACATATGCGGTCTCGTTGCATTCCTCAACCAGCTGTTCGAGCGTCAGCTTGGCCTGACGCAACAGGCCCATCTGATGGATAAAGGTCTGCCCCAGTTCCAGGGATTTCAATCCAAGGCGGTAGTTTTCGGTCGCTCTGTTCTGCTCGATGTATCCCCGTGATTCCAGAGTCGCAAGGAGGCGAAACACATTGTTTTTATGTAGTTTCAGCCTCTTGCTGAGTTCTGTAACCCCCAGTTCGTCAACATCGTCATGGAACTGTTCGAGCAGATCCAGGGCATGGGATACTGCCTGAATGATATACTCAGATTTTTGTTTTTTAGCGGGCATATGGTTGTCCTCTTTTAAGACAGCGAAGTTGTGTGTGCCACCTTTTAAGTTGCCGTAGCACTGCCTTGCTAATTTGAGTGCTCAGCGTTACAGGCCAGCGATGGTGTTATGGTTATATAAATTCAGAGCGCTTGTGTATAGAACAAGCGCCAGGTTGTCAAGAATTTGTGATAAAAAATGTGACATATGTAAAGAGGCAGTCTTCTCCACGCTCTCATATGCAACAGGTGGTGCTGTGTCTGGCCTTACTCCACCCCGCAGTATTTCACTCCCGGGGAAGCTCAACAAAGAGATTGAAGCTCTGTTTTACAGGTGTGAAGCAAAACTTAAGTGAAAATATAGAATGACGTTTTATAATTGTCAAGATGATTAGCACAAAAATCGTATGCAATAAGTTTTAGCAGCTAAACCCTGTCTTTTGGCGGGGTAAATTGGAAATTTCGGTGTTATAGCGCAGGTTTGTCAGGGTGGTATAAACAGGAGTGGGGAGTGCTGACTTTAACACACCATGAGTGTATATATGTGCATGCTGTGATAGTGTTTTACTCTATATATGATTATTCTTATTTTACTATCTCCCGAATCAGGCTGGTTGCGTAACTCCCGGCGGGGAGGGCAAACTCCACCTGCAGGCTGCCGTCATTGCGGGGGTGGCAGTTAAGTTCCGCCGCGTGTACCCGCAGAGGGCGGCGTTCGGCACTGAGTTGTAGGCCCTTGAGGGCGGAATAGTGTTCTTCGGTCATCCCCTCTTTGTCAAGCAGTGCTGCTTCTATCATTCCGGTTTCGCCGTGGGCGAGCATGGCCTTTTTGCCGGGCATGAGCCCGGTGGGGCTTATCTCGAAGGTATCGGCGCGAGCCTGTTCCCGGGCCGGATCTTCCACCCTGAAGCACGCACCACTCGTGTGGATGTACGCGATATCGCCGGGGCGGAAAATATCCAGGGAGTCAAGACGCATCTGCACCTGACGGTCAAATAATTCAGACTGATATGCACTCAGGTAGAGACGCAGGATATTCCTGTTCATGCTCAGCACCGCCTTTTTCGCGCTGGCCCCGCCGCGCAGGGCCTGAAGCAGGCGCCGTTCATCGCGCATCCGCCGCGGCATTATCCGAATGGCATTCTCCAGATCTCCGGCCTGAAACGCCACTGCAGCATCGTGCCAGTGTTGATTGGTGATAGTGGCGGGAGTGCCGATAATCTCCTGCAGTGCGGCTTCAAAGTCGGCGCGCAGAATAGCTCTGCCGATGATGTGGTTGTTGCCCCGTACGCCGTAGCGCTGGGGCCCGAAGAGGTTGGGTACGCCGGTAAGCTGAAGGGTGTGGATAATGTCCTGCGCACGGGTGTGGCTGGCGGGTTCTACCCCGCAAATGTTTATCTTGAAGCGATTGCCGCGCAGATGCCCGAGGCGCAGCTTGTTGGTATGCCTCTGGATATCGAGGATCTGAATGTCGGGGCCGAGATCCAGAGCTTTCAGGGCTGCTTCGTCACCGCCGTATACTGAAAACCACTGTCTCGTGGTGGCGCGCTTGTCCTTGAGTCCGGCGTAGCCGATGGCGCCCGCCTTGATCTTCAGGTGCTGGGAGAGTAGTTCTACCACCTGCATGGTGCTGCAGTTGCGTTTTTCAACCCACAGATAAAGATGCTCTCCGCTGCCGCCGGGGATATACGCCGGTATCTCTTCCACGCAGAAATCCTCCGGGGTATGTTTTATCTCCCCGCCGGTTCCGGGGAACGCGCTGGTCAGATATTGCTGCATGCCTGCCCCCCGGATGAATCAGTATCCAGTTCCGCGCGGCAGCGAAAGCTCAGTTCAAGCTTCGGCATGTGCGCACGCGGCAGGTCGAGCTCCCGATTGCGCTGTCGATGGATGTAGTGTACCGGAAGCCCCTGCTCTTTGAAGCGCTGCATATAACGCGAGCTGGGATAGTCTTCAAGCGCATAGGCGAGGGGAGCCTGGAGGCGATTGACATAGTGCGGCATCTCTTCCAGAGTCATGGCAACCTCCACGGCATAGTCCTCGACATCGGTGGAGAAAAACAGTTCCCCATCTGGTTCGAGAAAGTGGGCCAACTGGGTGAGAAAGCGCTGATTGACCAGTCTCCGGCGCCGATGGCGCTTCTTGGGCCACGGATCAGGGCAGTTGATATACACTGCGCGCAATCGTTCGCCGGGGGCGAAATGGCTGAGCAGATGGCGCGCTTCGACGCGGATAACCCGGACATTGTCGAGATCGTAGCGTTCCACGCGCTTACAGGTTTTCAGGCACCCTTTATTGTAGATGTCGATGGCAATAAAGTTGGTATCCGGAAACTGTCGTGCACGCTGGACAATAAAGTCTCCGGTACCACAGCCGATCTCGAGCGCCAGGGGGCGCTTATGCCGGAAGAGGGAGTCAAAGGTGTCGATCTG
>JAWOFA010000031.1:0-8350 GCA_046482505.1 Desulfuromonadaceae bacterium
TGTTTGGCTCCCAGAGGGAGATACTTCATCCCGAGATCGAGTTTGATCCCGCGCCGGATCAGGGGGCCGCAATCCTGCCGGTGTACCCTCTCACCGAGGGTGTCAGTCAGAAGCGAATGCGCGCTATTATTCAGGCTGCGGCGGCTGAGTATGCGCCTTTCCTGAGTTCGGACATTCCTGCTTCCCTGCGCCACAAGCGCACCCTGATCAATTTGGAGGAGGCGGTATGTCATCTTCATAATCCCTCTATCAACTCCAATGTTCAGTCCCTGCAGGAACGTAATTCAACGGCGCATCGTAGCCTGATATACGATGATTTCTTTTATCTTCAACTGGGGCTGGCGCTCCGGCACCGGAGTCGGGATCAACTTCGGGGTCGCGCATTTGCGGTTTCCCATCGTTACACCAAGCCTTTGATTCAGCAACTCCCTTTCGAGCTTACGTCTGCACAGATTCGTGTTTTGGGTGAAATAAAGCAGGATATGATGGCACCAACCCCTATGCATCGACTCCTGCAGGGAGATGTCGGGAGCGGAAAGACCATTGTCGCTCTGCTGAGTGCGCTGCTCGCGGTGGAGAACGGCGCCCAGGTGGGGGTGATTGCTCCGACGGAGATTCTTGCGGAGCAGCACTATCGCTTTTTTTCCACCTGGCTGCCGCGCCTGAACCTCAGCACCGCGCTTATCACCGGTTCAACCTCAACGCGCACCCGCAGGGAAATGCTCGCGGCGTTGAAAGATGGCGAGATCCATATCATCGTGGGTACCCACGCTTTACTCCAGGATGATGTTGTATTTAATGATCTGGGCTTTGCGGTTATAGATGAACAGCATCGCTTCGGAGTGCAGCAGCGTAACGCTCTGCGCAAAAAAGGGGATAATCCAGACATTTTAGTCATGACCGCAACCCCCATCCCGCGCACCCTGTCCATGACCTTGTATGGTGATCTGCAAGTCTCGGTTATTGATCAAATGCCGGCAGGGCGTATTCCTATAGTTACCAGGATGTTGGGAGAAGAAAAGCGCGAGGGGCTCTACAACTTCATTAAAGAGCAGACCCTGGCCGGACTGCAGAGTTATTTTATCTTTCCCCTGGTTGAAGAATCGGAAACCCTGGAGCTTAAAGCTGCGGAAGATGCATTCACTCACCTGCAGGAGGAACTTGGAGAAGTGTGCAGGGTAGGGTTGCTTCATGGGCGCATGGGTAGTTCAGACAAAGATGAGGTTATGCTGCGATTCAAGGATGGAGAGTTAGACGTCCTGGTTGCTACCACGGTTATCGAGGTGGGGATCGATGTGCCCAATGCCACAGTGATGGTAATTGAGCACGCAGAGCGCTTTGGCCTGGCGCAGCTACATCAGCTGCGGGGCCGGGTAGGGCGAGGGGATGAAAAAAGTTACTGCTTTTTATTCCACTCCTCCAACTGCTCGGCCCAGGGGCGCGAGCGTTTGCACATTCTGGAGCGTTATCGCGATGGATTCAATATCGCGGAAGCCGACCTGAATCTTCGCGGCCCGGGGGAATATCTCGGCACCCAGCAGTCGGGGTTGCCGGAGTTTAAAGTAGCCGATCTGCTCGAGGATAGAGAGATCCTTGAACACGCACGCACAGACGCTTTTTTCTGGGTTGCAGAGCACGACCTGACTGACATGGAATCGAAATCCATGCTTCAAACCATGGAGCGACGTTGGGGCCGAAAACTTGAACTTGCAGGGGTGGGTTAGGATGTATGTCAATTTTGGATGGGTGACAGGTTAGCGCTGAAAAACTCAACCATCCTGCGCTCAAAATCTGCGGCTTTTTCGCCGTGGAACGCTACATGCTCCAGCTCCTCCTCAAACCAGAACTGCGTTGCTGCGCCTCCGGCCTTATAGAGTTGTTCAGCCCCTTGCGGATTTACCACCTCGTCTGCACCACCCATAAGAATAAATACTGGTTTTTGTTGCAGTTTATTCATCATCTGCAGCGGGGAGATTTGTGCAGCATCAAGGTCGACATATGGAAGACTGAACATGCGGATCATGGGGACAAACGGGAAGGGGGGTAAACCAGTGAAATACTTGATTCCCTGGTTTAAACTATGGCGCATACTTGCATACGGCGACTGAGCCACAACAGCTTCAATGCGCTCATCCCGTGCGGCATAGCACAGGGCCAACGCTCCCCCCATGGAATTACCCAGCATCCCCAGGCGTGTATGGGGTTCTTCGCCTGTTACGAAGTCAACTACGGCCTGTATGTCTCGCCATTCATGTCGGCCAAATGTTATCAATTCTCCATCGCTGTCTCCGTGGGCGCGCAAGTCGGGAATAATAACACCGAAGCCATGACGTACCAGCATTGCTGCGATGGAAGCCATCTCGCCGCTGTCCATCTTGTAGCCGTGGAGCAGGACCACGCTTACACCTGAGGTTGAAGGTATATACCAGGTATTTATGTTAAAATCATCCTCGGTCGTCAATTCTTTGTGCTGAGGATTAAGCCCGAGGAGCTCAAATTGATAAGCAGGATGTTTCTCCGGTTCTGCCTTATAACGCAGGACCCGATTTTCGAGCGGGTTAAACAGGAGCGCACGCGTGTTTTTATAAGAGATGCCGAGGATAATTGCCACACCAATGGCAATGATTGCAGAAGTAATCCATAAGGATGTGGACATAGGTTCACCTGATGCTTTATGTTGAGCGCTTTGAATAGTTAAACGGATTCGTCAACTTCAGTGCCGATAGATTGATATATAACTCGTTTTCACGCTCCCGCGTGAGGATGTATATTTTGCGATACAAAACCTTAATACAAAGCAGGAGAATATCACATGAGTGAAGACAGTAAAAAAATTATCTACTCCATGATGCAAGTAAGCAAGTACTACAACAAGCAGCCGGTTATCAAGGATATCTCGCTGTCGTATTTTTACGGTGCAAAAATCGGTGTGCTGGGTCTTAACGGCTCGGGGAAAAGTACCTTGCTCCGCATTATGGCCGGGGTGGATAACGAATTCAACGGTGAGGCGGTTCTGTCCGATGGCTACAGTGTGGGGTTTCTAGAACAGGAACCGCAGCTGGATGAGAGCAAAACCGTGCGCGAGTGTGTGGAAGAAGCGGTCCAGGAGACGGTGGATCTGCTCAAGGAGTTTGAGGAGATAAATATGAAGTTTGCCGAACCCATGGATGATGACGCTATGACCGCGTTGTGCGAGCGTCAAGCCGTGGTACAGGGGCGACTGGATGATCTGGATGCGTGGGATCTGGATTCGCGCCTCGAACTCGCTATGGATGCGCTGCGCTGTCCACCTTCCGATGCTGAAGTAAAGGTACTCTCCGGGGGGGAGAAAAGACGTGTGGCGCTGTGCCGACTCCTGCTACAGAAACCGGATGTACTCCTTCTGGATGAGCCTACCAACCATCTTGATGCGGAAACGGTAGGGTGGCTCGAACAACATTTACAACGCTATCAGGGCACCGTCATTGCCGTGACCCATGATCGCTACTTCCTTGATAATGTTGCCGGCTGGATCCTCGAACTGGATCGGGGCGAGGGTATTCCGTGGAAGGGCAACTACTCCTCCTGGCTGGAGCAGAAAAACAAGCGCCTGCAACAGGAGGATAAGGCCGAATCTGCACGGCAGCGCACTCTGCAACGCGAGTTGGAGTGGATCCAGATGTCCCCCAAGGGGCGTCAAAGCAAAAGTAAAGCGCGTATCTCTTCGTACGAGGATCTCCTCAATACCCAGGCAAAAGAGCGTCAGAAGGATCTGGAGATCTTCATCCCTTCCGGCCCGCGCCTCGGAGATGTGGTGATCGAAGCGGAGCATATACGTAAGGGGTATGAAGATCGCCTGTTGATTGAGGATATGAATTTTATGCTCCCGCGTGGCGGCATTGTGGGGGTGATCGGTCCCAACGGAGCGGGTAAAACCACTCTGTTCCGCATGATCAGCGCGCAGGAAGAGCCTGACAGCGGCACTTTGAATATCGGTTCTACGGTGAAGCTCGGATATGTGGACCAGAGTCGCGACAGCCTCAATGGAGATAACTCCATCTGGGAAGAGATCAGCGAGGGGCAGGAGTTTATGCAACTCGGGGAACGCGAGGTTAATTCACGTGCCTACGTAAGTCACTTCAACTTTTCCGGTAGTGACCAGCAGAAAAAGGTGGGTAATCTGTCCGGCGGGGAGCGCAACCGTGTCCATATGGCTAAGACCTTGAGTTCAGGTGCCAATGTACTCCTGCTTGATGAGCCCACAAACGACCTTGATGTGAATACCATGCGTGCGCTGGAAAACGCGCTGGAGAATTTTGCCGGTTGTGCCGTGGTTATCAGTCATGATCGCTGGTTCCTCGACCGTATTGCTACCCATATCCTCGCCTTTGAAGGGGACAGCCAGGTAACCTGGTTTGAGGGGAACTACACCGAGTACGAAGATGATCGCAAAAAGCGTCTGGGACGCGACGCAGAACAGCCCCATCGTATCCGCTACCGCCAGCTGACACGCCAGTAGGGTCACGTTTGTAGGGGTGAAAAATTTTCGCCCCTACGGCTTGCGCCGCTTGAAGGGGCGCGGCCAGCGCGCGATACGCCATGACTTCAGTACAGGCAACAGGCGCAGAATCACCGCATATGCAACAGAAGCAGTAAGGAGGCCGTAAATCAGACTTCCCAGACACAGGGGAACAATCAGGTTAGTGCCGAAGTGAGACAGGGATTCAAAGTTGAATTGAGCCGGTAATGAAACATATGGAGTATCGAGAATAAACCGCCCGGTCCTGTACTGTGCGACATAGAGGAATGGTGCCGTTACCGGGTTGCTGACCCACACCGCCATGGCAGCGGCAATTTTGTTCTGCCCCATAATCATCGCCGCAAAGACGGCGATAGCAGTGTGGAGACCGATAAATGGAGTCATGCCGACAAAAATGCCTACAGCGAAACCCTTGGCTATCTCATCAGGTTGAGCACGTAAGCGCAAAAATCGGATTAATAACAGCTTGGACTGTCTACTGACCCACCACTGACGCCACATAAATCTGCAGTTTCTCCCCGTCGCCTAGGACGCAGTATCCAGCATTTCTTCCCCAGCCTGATTCAACGGCCAGGTGCTACATGCGTTCAGATCAAGATCCGCTTTTATACCGCGCTGCAGGTAGTATTCCCCTGCTACCGCAAGCATCGCGGCATTGTCGGCGCACAACAGCGGCGAGGGGAAGTAAACCTCCATATTATCACTATCTGCAAAGGCGTTGCGTAGGCCGCTGTTGCACGCCACCCCGCCGGCAACAACGATGCGCTTGAGGTTATGTGCTTTTGCAGCCCGCAGGGTTTTCTGGTGCAACACTTCAACAACCGCAGCCTGAAACGAAGCCGCCAGATCTGCGAGGACGTTACCCTCAGGTACGCTCTCCATCCGTTTTAACTGGGTCATCACTGCGGTTTTAATTCCACTGAAGCTGAAATCATACCCTTTATGCTGCAACATAGGACGCGGAAATCTGAACCCGGTGGGATCACCCTGGGTTGCGAGCTTATCGACCTGCACCCCGCCGGGATAACCCAGTCCACACATCTTGGCTACCTTGTCGAACGCTTCTCCCGCAGCATCATCAAGAGTATGTCCGATAAGCTCGTATTCGCCGATCTGCTTTACGATGTAAAGATGGGTATGCCCGCCCGAAACAGCCAGAGCCAGGTAGGGGAAAGCGATATCATGTTCGAGTAGCGGAGCAAGGATATGTCCTTCAATATGGTGCACCCCCACGAGGGGGATATTGCGTGCAAAAGCCATAGACTTGGCGTAGGAAACCCCCACCAGTAACGCGCCGATAAGCCCGGGTCCGCGGGTTACAACCATTCCATCTATCTGCTCCAGTTGTACTCCGGCTTTATTCAGTGCCTGTTCTACCACCACCGGACACGAGCGCAGATGGTGCCGCGCAGCTAATTCGGGCACGACGCCACCGTATTCTGCGTGCACGTCAATCTGCGATGCAATGATGTTACTCAGCACCGTACGCCCGTCACGTACAACTGCAGCAGAGGTTTCGTCACAGGATGTTTCTAGGGTCAAAAGGAGCATGTATTCTGTCCATAAATCATTAGTTTAAATTACAGCAGGTTGGCCGCCAGTTCAGCGAGACCGGAGCGCTCACCGTGAGTAAGGGTAACATGCCCGGACACCTTTTGTTCCTTGAATTTTTCTACTACATACGCCAGCCCGTTACTTGATGAATCCACGTAGGGGTTGTCAATCTGATACGGATCGCCGGTGAGGACGATCTTGGTCCCTTCACCCGCGCGGGTGATGATGGTCTTGATCTCGTGCGGGGTCAGATTCTGCGCTTCATCTACAATCATGTACTGGTTGGGGATGGAACGACCACGGATATAGGTCAGGGGTTCAATCTCCATAATCCCCATATCCACCAGTTCGCGATAGCCGCGTTTACGCTTTCCGCGATCCTCCACGTTGTTCAACAGAAGATCAACATTGTCGAAGATAGGCTGCATCCAGGGTGCGAGTTTCTCTTCCACGTCACCGGGCAAAAATCCCAGGTCACGCCCCATGGGAAACACCGGACGTGAAATAAGGAGGCGACTGTATTGATTGTCATCTGCAACACGCTGCAGCCCGGCAGCAATAGCGAGTAGGGTCTTGCCGGTTCCCGCCTTACCTACCAGGGTTACAAGTTGGACAGCGTTGTCGAGCAAAATATCCAGCACAAAATGCTGCTCGCGATTTCGTGCCTGAATCCCCCATATCCCCTCTTTTTGCGCTTTATACAGGGGGAGGAGGCGTGCTTCACCTGTGTGGTAGCGGCATAATCCTGTGTGGGACGGGTTGCCGGCATCAATCAGAGTTACGCACTGGTTAGGGTAGAGTTTGTTGCCATCCTTATCTGCTGCATTGTCAAATTCGAGATAACCCTGGCCGTAAAAACGATCAATCTCCGACGCAGGTACCACTATCTCGGCTGTGCCGGAGTAAAGCTCCGAAATTGAGACCTTGTCGGACTCGTAATCCTGCGCCTTCAATCCCATGGCATCGGCTTTGATACGCAGATTGGTGTCTTTGGTGACAAAAACCACCGGGTAGTCGCAGTTTTCCATCTCAGCCACTGCGATAGCGAGAATACGGTTATCTTCGCGCTCCGATTTTAATCCCGGCGGAAGTTTGTCAGCGTAATTCTTGGAAAACAGAACAACACGCAAGCTTCCACCATTTTCGAGCGCTACCCCTTGAGTAAGGCCGCCAATCTCGCGCAGTTCATCCAACTGGCGCGAAACGTGCCGCGCATTGCGCCCTATTTCATTGAGGTCTTTTTTAAAGGTGTCGATCTCTTCAATAACTGTAATAGGTATGACTACTTCGTTGTCATCAAATTTATACATCGCCTGCGAATCGTGTAGCAGAACATTAGTGTCGAGAATGAATTTTTTTGTCATGCTTCCTCCACGCTGGGGTTGGTGGTGAATGCTATGCGGCAATGCTCTTTACCGCTTTAATAAAGGTATGTATATGTTCTTGAGTATTGAAATACCCAGGGCTTACACGCACGGTTCCAGCAGGGAATGTCCCTATGCTTCGATGTGCATCCGGGGCACAATGGAGCCCGGTGCGTACTGCTATGTCAAACTGGTGGTCGAGGATAAACCCCGTTTCGGCGCTGTCATTCCCATTCAGGGTAAAGGATATGGGACCGGAGTGTCCGGGGCCGGGGCCTGCTCCATAGAGTGTTACCCCGGCAATGGAATCCAAGCCGTTCCAGAGGGTCTCGAGTAATTTCTGTTCATGGGTGCGAATCGTATTTATCCCTTCAGATTCAATAAACTCAAGACCTGCTTTTAATCCTGCCAGCCCTGCGGTATTAAGGGTACCACTTTCGAAGCGTTCGGGCATCTGTACGGGCTGCTCCAATTCGCTGGATAAATTCCCGGTTCCTCCAAGGATAAAAGGCCTGAGATCGATTCCATCGCGTACGTAGATGAAACCCGTACCCTGGGGGCCGAATAATCCTTTGTGCCCGGGTGCTACCAGAATATCGATATGCATCCCAGCTACATCGATGGGTAATACTCCGGCACTCTGGGCTGCATCAAGGAGGAAAATCACCCCATGTTCCCGGCACCAGGAGGATATCTCCTCAATGGATTGAATAGTTCCCGTAACGTTGGAGCAGTGGTTCATCGCCACCATCGCGATATTATCTGCAGCCTTGCACGCATCAAGCATCGCAGCGGGGTCAATAAATCCCTGCGAATCGGCCGCAACCTTAACCACTTCAATACCTTGTTGTTCCAGATAGTGGAGGGGGCGGGCTACCGCGTTGTGTTCCATACACGTGGTAACTATACACTG